>JAJZRZ010000193.1 GCA_021850085.1 Actinomycetes bacterium
TCTCATGCTGCAATCTCGCGAAGCACGCCCAGAGAGCGTCTATCGAGAGTGGATGCACGCTTGACGCGCAGGTACTGAGCCAAGGGATCCACCTCGTAGGTGGCCGGATCAGCGAGACGCTCGAAATCCTCGGCAAGCCACTCGAGCCGCCCCTCGCGCCCCAGCCTGTCGCGCAAGGTGAGATAGATGCCCGGAAGGTGGCGGACGTCCTCTTCGGCGTAGGCGAGCTGCGCGGCGGAGAGCGGCCGCGCCGTCCAGTCCGTGAAGGTGTCCGCTTTGTCGATCACGATGCCTGTCATCTCTTTCACGAGCTGCGCGTAGCCCACCTGCGTAGGGAAACCGGCAAGCGTAGCGGCGACCTGGGTGTCGAACACCGGAGCCGGAGCGACCCCGGTGGCACGAAGAAGGATCTCGACGTCTTGCGCACCCGCGTGCAGCACCTTCATCGCAGGTGCGGCAAGCACCGGCATGAGCAGGGACAGGTCATCGGCAAGCTTGATCGCGTCGATCACGAACACGTCTGCGGGGGTGGCGACCTGCACGAGGCACAGGCGGGCATAGTATGTGCGCTCACGCATGAACTCGGTGTCCAGCGCCAGCACTGGAGCCGCCGCGAGCACAGGGATCACATCTTCCAGCGACCGGGTATCGTCTATATACAATGGGTCTCCGGGATCGGGGTGGCACGGGCCTGGGACTGACCGTCTCCGGCATCCTTTGGAGTGTAGCGAAACGCCTGCGCCGATACGAGGAGCTTCCACCGATGAACATCCTGCTCGTGAACAACCTACGCTCGGGGATCGGCGACTCCGGTGTCTTCGAGTTCGTGCGGGAGCTCGGCGCACGACGGTGCGAGGTCACGATGCGTTTTCTCAACGAGGACGCGGATATCGACCACCTGCTGCGAGACGCCTCCGGCTACGCGCGAGTCGTCGCCGCAGGAGGTGATGGCACCGTGAGCGCGTCCGCCTACGCGCTTCGGGGCACCGGCATCCCCCTTCTCCCTTATCCAGCCGGCACGGGCAACCTCGTGGCGCGCAACCTGAACCTCCCCCTCGACCCGCTCGCACTCGCGCTCACGACCATCGCGGGGCGCACGATCTCCATAGACCTGGGCGAGATGACCCTTCCCGCCCGCGACGGGATGGAGCCGGTAAGAAAGGGGTTCGTGGTAGCAGCCGGCGCCGGCTTCGACGCCAAGATCATGGAATCGGCGCGCGGCCTCAAGTCGACTCTTGGCGAAGGGGCCTACATCATCGGCGCCATGCAGAATCTCACCCCGACACTGTCGCGCTTCAGCCTCACCCTTGATGGCGCGACGTTCGAGACCGAAGGTATCGCGGTGCTGCTGATGAACCTCGCCCGCGCGCAGTTCGATCTGGTGGTGGCGCACGGCGCCGACGCCCAGGACGGGATGCTGGAGGTCGTCGTGGTGAAGACGCCGTCGCCAGCCGGGCTGCTGCCAGCGATCTGGGCCGCCATGCTGGACCGCCTAGGGGACCACCCCGACCGTCCCGGGCTTGAGATCCATGCTGCATCGACAGCGCACGTGACGGCCGAGCCATCTCTGTCTCTCGAATACGACGGTGAGGTTCTCGACGCCAGGACGCCGTTTTCCGCCACCGTCCTTCCTAGAGCCGCCACCTTCATCGTCTCGGAGGCGAGCCCGCTTCCTGAAGACCAGTTCGGCGCCGGAACCGACGACTGAGAAGCGGGATATCTACCCGCATCACGGCGTCTATAGCACGCAGGAGTCCTGCTCGACGTGCAGCGTCGTGATCGTCGGAGTGTCGCCGCAGACAGCGCACCCCTCGTTGCGCCGCAACTCCATAACCTGCGACTCGAGCGACAGGAAATCGAACGCCACGAACCGCCCCGCAAGCGTGTCGAGCGTACCGAGCAGGAGCTTGATCGCCTCAAGCGCCTGGATGCTGCCCATCACCCCGGCCACAGGGCCGAGAATGCCGGCTTGCGAGCACGAGGGGACCGCTCCGGGGGCTGGCGGCTCGGGGAACAGACAACGGTAGCACGCCGTCTCACCGGGGAGCACGACGGTGACCTGACCGCTGTAGCGCAGTATGGCCGCCGTCACGAGCGGCTTGCCCAGCAGCACGCACGCATCGTTGATCAGATAGCGCGTCGGGAAATTGTCGGTGCCGTCGATGATGACGTCGTACTCGCCGAGGATTCCGGGCGCGTTGCCGGCGTCGAGGCGCTCGGTATACGTCACCGTCTCGATCAGGGGGTTGATGGCATGCAGGGTCTCGGCGGCGGACTCGGCCTTGTTCCTGCCGAGGTCGGCGGTCGTGTGCGCGATCTGCCGCTGCAGGTTCGTCACATCCACCGCATCCGCATCGATGATGCCGATGCGCCCCACACCCGCGGCCGCGAGGTACAGCAGCGACGGCGAGCCGAGGCCTCCGGCGCCGACCGCCAGCACGCTGCCGCGCTTGAGGCGCTCCTGCCCTTGGCCGCCCACGCCGGGCACGATGATCTGGCGCCCGTAGCGGGCGATCTCTTCGTCGGTGAGGTCGTACACGTGCGGCTCCTTCGTTGCCGGTCTGCTAGGTCGCGTACTTGAAGTACTCCGCCAAGCTGACGTACCGCTCGCCGGTGTCCGGAAGGACGGTGACGACGGTGGCCTCGGGACCCAGCTCACGTGCGAGGCGGCGTGCCACCACTACCGCCGCTCCGCTTGAAATCCCGCAGAACGCGCCATCCTCACGCGCCACGCGACGCGCCTCGTTCCACGCCTCCGCGTCGCCGGCGGTCTGGATATCGTCGACCACGTTCCGGTCGAACACCGAGGGTACGAACCCAGCCCCGATCCCTTGGATCATGTGCGGCCCCGGCGAACCACCGGACAGCACCGGCGAACCCGCCGGCTCCACGCCCACGATGCGCGTATCGGCCCGCAGCCCCTTGAGATACCGCCCTACGCCAGTCACGGTCCCGCCTGTGCCCACCGCTGCCACGAACGCGTCGATGCGGGCAGCGCCGAGTACGCGCACGATCTCCGGCCCCGTCGTCCGCTCATGCACCGCCGGATTCTCAGGGTTGTCGAACTGCCGAGGGCAGTACGCCCCGGTGGTTGCGCGGATGGAATCGACGGCAGCGACCGACCCTGCCATCCCCGCTTTGGCGTCCGTCAGCACGACCCTCGCCCCGAGCGCTTCGGCGGCTGCCAGTCGCTCGCAACTCATCGACTCGGGCATCACGAGCGTGCAAGGGTGACCGAGCACGGAACACACGAGCGCCAGCA
>JAJZRZ010000194.1:0-2387 GCA_021850085.1 Actinomycetes bacterium
AGCTCGGCGTCAGCCGCGTCGCCGTGAGCCGGCACGTCGCGACGCTGCGGGAGCTCGGCTACTCGATCGGGTCGGCGCCTCGTTCGGGCTATCGGCTGCATACCGCGCCCGATTCCTGCATCCCAGAAGAGGTGGCGCCGCTGCTGCGTCATCCGCTGTGGGTGGGGTGCGAGGGGGCGGTGTCGATGCCTTCCACCAGCGACGAGGCGAAGCGCCGCGCTCGGTCGGGTGCACCCGAGGGAACGGTCGTGGTCGCGGGAAGACAGACGGGCGGCCGGGGCCGGCTCGGCCGGACCTGGGAGTCGCCCGGCGCAGGGGTGTACGCCTCGGCCGTGCTGCGTCCGGAGATCACGCCGGCCGCTGCCTCCCCGCTCCCGCTGGTGGCGGCGCTCGGCGCCGCCGTCGCGCTCGAGGATATCGGTGTGGAAGCCGGCCTGAAGTGGCCCAACGACATCGTGGCCGGCGGGCGGAAGCTCGGCGGCATCCTCCTCGAGATGGCGGCCGAGGCGGACAGCACCGAGTGGGTGGTCGCGGGCATCGGGGTGAACGTCGCCGATCCGGGACACGACCGGGCGGCGTGGGTGCGGGAGCAGGTGCCGGATGTCCGGGTGCCGGTCGTGGCGGCCGCGCTGCTCGACGGCATGGCTTCAGCGTACGCCGAGTTCCGCCGAAGCGGCTTCGCCGCGCTGCGCGAGGGGTACGAGCGCCGCATGACGCTCAAAGGCGAGGCCGTGACCGTGAAGGACCTGGCTGGTTCTCTTGTTGCCGAAGGGCTGGTCGTCGGGATCGACCCGGGCGGCGCCCTCGTGCTCGAAGGCGGAGCCGGACGCGTCGCGATCCACGGGGGGGACGTAACCCTAAGGGCATGACGGTCTTCGAAGTTGACGCCAGGCCGCGCTGTCCATATTGTGAACGTTCACGCAGCAGACGTTTACGATTGGAGATCTCGATGCCGCGCGCTCGCACCGTGTCGTTCCTGCGCGCCGCCCTTGTGGCGGCGCTCGTCTCCGCCGGGGCTGTGGTGACGCTCCCCGTCGGACCCGTGCCCGTGACGCTGCAGGTCCTGGCGATCGCGGTCGCCGTGCTCGTGCTCTCCCCGGCCGAGGCTTTTCTCGCCCTTGCGCTGTACCTCGCCCTGGGCTTTGTGGGGATGCCGGTCTTCTCGGGCGGCGGGGCGGGGCTGGGCGTCCTGGTGGGCCCGACGGGCGGTTTCCTCATGGGCTTCGCCTTCGGTGCGCCGCTGGCAAGCTTCGTACGCCGGGTGGTTGCGCATCACACCGGCGGCACCATCCGCGCTGACGTCACGGCGCTGCTCGTCCTCCTGCTGGTCACGTACCTCGCTGGCTGGACTCACTTCGCCGCGGTGAGCGGGAGGAGCGCTGCCGAGGCCTTCGGCCTGGCCGTCGCGCCGTTCGTGCTTGTGGACGCCGCCAAGGGCGCCGCGGCGCTCGTCGTCGCCCGCGCCGTCCGGGCCGCGGGTCTCGGCGATGGGCATCGTACGGCGCGGTAGTCGCCGGCTGGAGTGTGGCCCGGTGTGGTAGCATCCACGGGTCACCCCCTCGGCAGTGCAAGGAGGACCATGATGCCCGCACGTCAGGGCGACACCGTCGCCGTCGACTACGAAGGCAGGCTCGAGGACGGGACCGTCTTCGACACGAGCGCGAACCGCTCGCCGCTTCTGTTCACGATCGGCTCCGGCGATGTGCTTCCGATGTTCGAGCAGGCCGCAGTTGGGCTGGAAGTGGGCGAGACGGTCACGGTGACCATACCCGCCGAGCACGCGTACGGAGTCCACATCGCCGAAGGCAGGCAGGTCGTGCCCGTCGACGCGTTTGGGGAGGGTGAGCCCCCGGTGGATGCCGAGTTCAACGTGATCGCCGACGACGGCACCGAGTTCACGGGGCGCGTGATCGCCATAAGCGATGACCGGGTCAACGTGACCGTGGATTTCAACCATCCGCTCGCGGGGCACGCGCTGACGTTCGAGATCACGTTGCGCGAGCTGCAGCCGGCGGACGAGCAGACGGGGCAGAACAGCCAGAGTCTGTAACACAGTTTGTTACGATTGACACAAGGGCATCGCGCCCCTACTGTTTTGGCAAGGTCACGCGGCCCCGAAGGTGCACGCTGGGAGCCGAGCACAAGGAGAACAGCACGTGGTGACAGGGTGCCGGTACACCCATCGTGCGAGAATCGTCGTGACCGCATGTCGTCTGCCCGGTAGACGATCGGGCGTACCTCGGGTAAGGGGTGTTTGCGATTCTCCTCGCTAACGTGAACGTCTGGATGGACGGCATCTTCCTCGTCATGTGGATCGGGGTGCTGCTCTTCGTCATCTTCCACTTCTTGATCAGCATCCCGAGAGGGCGCTTCCGCAAGAAGTGGAT
>JAJZRZ010000194.1:2397-3254 GCA_021850085.1 Actinomycetes bacterium
CACGACCACACGCCGCTCTTCCTGCCGAAGCTGATGCACTGGACCCATCTGTTGTGCATGGGCGCACTCGCCATCTCGGGCCTGCTGATCCGCTTCCCCGTACTCGACGGATGGCGCACACCGATGCGCTATGTGCATTACGTTGCGATGACCGTCGTGATCGCCGTCTTGTTCTGGCGCCTGTGGTACGCGCTCTTCTCCAAGAACCGCGACTACAAGAAGTTCGTCGTCACCAAGCGCGACTTGCAGTCCACCCTCGGCGTGCTCGCCTACTACGGCTACTTCTCCGACAGCAAACCGCATGTGGCGGAGTACAACGTCATGCAGAAGCTGTCCTACCTCTTCTTCTTGGTGTTGATGTTCGCGCAGGGATTCACCGGGCTCGCGCTGCGCCTTCGGCCGCCTCCGCGGCCACCGTCGCCGCGACGGCGACGGTGGCGAATCTGCGTGCCGTCGCGTTCGTGGACCCAAGAATCGGCGTTGCGGTCGCCGAGAACGGTGTCATCCTCAGGACCACGGACGGGGGCGAAGTTTGGACCGAGGTACGTAAGGCCGACGCCTCTGACCCGTACTCGTTTCGCGGTGTGAGTTTCTGGGACGCCACGAGAGGCGTGGCAGTGGAATACAAGGGCCGCGTCGCCCGCACGACAGACGGCGGCCTTACGTGGACGAACGTGAACTTCAGCCCGGACTATGGCATGGATCGGCGGGATGTCTATCAGGGCATCATCCTGCCCCACAACGACGTGGCATGCGAACCCAACGGTGCTTCGGCCATAGTGGCCGCCGGAGACGACGCCCCGGGTGACACTCTGTGGTTCGGCGCCACGGCGATGCGTACGAGCGGTGTGGAGCCA
>JAJZRZ010000195.1 GCA_021850085.1 Actinomycetes bacterium
GTGGTGGTCACGGCGTCGCGTTGCGCCGGGTTGAGATCGGAAAGCGACAGTGTCATGGGATGCTCAGTGTACCGTTCGCGCGTCATGGATCGAAACGACTTCCCGGCCGGGGGGCGCTAAGTGCGGAACTTGATCATCGAGAACGAGTCGTCCGCACACTCCTTGAGGCAGCTGTCGTGCAGGACCTTGTGGCTGTTCAGGGCGATCTGCGTGTTCCCGCACCTGTCGCAGACCGGCGTGCCGCAGTGGTCGCAGTGGCCGACGCGCCGGGCCCCGACCGAGCCGCAGTGCATGCACACAGATCTGTACGAGGGCTCGGGCACCCTGGCCCGCCTTCCTGCGCCACCTGCCCGAATGTCATCACACCGCGGTCGGCTCGGAACGCTGGCGCGATTGTGGCAGGCACGAGGCCACCTCGCAAGGTTTCCTAAGATTCTGCCGACGAGCGGTGCCTGTCAGCCGATCGTCCTGCCGATCGCGGCCGCAAGCGGCTGCAACTCTTTGAACAGCGCATGCAGGCCGGGGATGTCCAAGGACTGAGGACCGTCACACAAGGCCTCGCGCGGGTTCGGATGCACCTCGACCATGATGCCGTCGGCACCGACCGCCACGGCTGCCCGGGAGATCGCGGGGACGAGGTCGGCCTGACCCGTGGGATGCGAGACGTCGACGATTATGGGCAGGAGCGACAGTCTCTTGACCACCGGAACCGCACTGATATCCAGCGTGAAGCGCGTGGCCGTCTCGAAGGTGCGGATACCGCGCTCGCACAGCACCACGTTGTCGTTGCCACCCATCGTGAGATAGTTGCTCGCCTGCAACCATTCCTCGATGGTGGCTGCCATCCCGCGCTTGAACACGATCGGCTTGCCACTCTCGGCTGTGACCTGGCCGAGCTTCTTGAGCAGGCTGAAGTTGGCCATGTTGCGCGTACCCACTTGGAGGATGTCGGCGTACTCGTCGATGAGCTCGGCGTTGGCCGAGTCGGTCACCTCGGTGACGACCAGCAGCCCGTATTCATCCGCCGCCTCCCGCAGCAGCTCGAGCCCCTTCTTCTCCAGTCCCTGGAAGGAGAAAGGCGACGTCCGGGGCTTGTACGCCCCTCCGCGCATGATGCGGACCCCCAGCTCCGCACAGGCGGCGGCCACCTCTCGAACCTGCTCTCGGCTCTCAACCGAGCACGGTCCGGCGATGATGGTGACGTCGCCGTCGCGGACGATCGGACCCCCTGCCATCGTCTCGGCGCTCATTCCTGCAACTCCTTCATGACGTGAAGTATCGCCGAGTAGATCTCGCGCAGGTTATCACCGTACAGCGGCCCCTTGTTGCAGCTGGACAAGTTCGCGAAGATCTCCTCCTCACGCTTCGGATCGTAGAGCCCCCAGTGCACCTGAGGCTTGAGGCGACGGATCTCCAGCGAGAGCGCCGCGCGGTCGTTCAGCAGTTCTACGATCCGGCAGTCGATCTCGTCGATCCTCGCCCGGTGCCCGGAGATTGCGGCCTGCGCTTCCAGCTCGTCCATCTTACGATCCCTCCTCGCCGCGTACCTGATGAGCCACGCGTGCTACTCCCACTCTATGGTTCCCGGCGGCTTGCTCGTGATGTCGTAGGCAACCCGGTTGATGCCCTCGACCTCGTTGATTATGCGATTGCTGATCCTTGCGAGCAGATCGTGCGGTAGGCGGGCCCAGTCAGCCGTCATGGCATCAGCCGAGGACACCGCCCTGATGATGATGGGGTGTCCGTACGTGCGCTCGTCGCCCATCACTCCCACGCTGCGGATGTCGGGCAGCACGCCGAAGTACTGCCACACGCTGCGCTCCTTGTCCCACTCGCCTATCTCTTCGCGGATGATGGCGTCCGCGCGGCGCAGCGTCTCCAGCTTGCCCTGTGTGATCTCGCCGACGATGCGGACCGCCAGTCCAGGACCCGGGAACGGCTGACGGTGCACGATCTCATCCGGCAGGCCGAGCTCGGACCCGACGGCACGGACCTCGTCTTTGAACAGCGCTTTCAGCGGCTCGATGAGGTCGAAGTGGACGCCCTCTGGGAACGGGATGAGGTTGTGGTGGCTCTTGATCTTGGCGGCGCTCTTGTTGCCGCTCTCGATGACATCGGGATACAGCGTCCCTTGAGCGAGGAACTTCACGCCCTTGAGCTTCGTGGCCTCCTCGAAGAAGACCCTCCAGAACTCTTCGCCGATGATGCGGCGCTTCTCCTCGGGGTCCGTGACGCCCGCAAGCAGGCCGAGGTAGCGCTCCTCGGCCTCCACGTGCACGAGGTCCACACGGAACTGGTCACGGAACGTCCTGACCACCTGTTCGGCCTCATCGAGGCGCAGGAGCCCGTGATCCACGAAGACGCAGGTGAGTTGATGGCCGATGGCCCGGCGCAGAAGGGCCGCGACCACGCTGCTGTCCACGCCACCCGAGAGTGCGCAGATGACGCGGCCGTCTCCCACCTGCTGCCGGATGCGATCGACCGTCTCGTCGATGATGTTCACCATCGTCCACACCGGCGGGATCCCGGCGATCTCGTGGAGGAAGCGCTTGATGATCTGCTGCCCGGACTCGGTGTGCGCCACCTCCGGATGGAACTGCGTGGCGTACAGCCTGCGCGACGGGTCCTCCATCGCGGCGACCTCGGTGATCGCCGTCCTGGCGGTCACGATGAAGCCGTCGGGCGCCGTGCCCACGCTGTCCCGGTGACTCATCCAGCACTGCGACGTCTCGGGCACGCCCGCCAGCAGCGCACACTCCGGCTCGAGCACGGTTAGCTGGGCGAAGCCGTACTCACCGACGCCGGTGTCCGGGATATGACCGCCCAGGTCCAGCGCCATCAGCTGCATGCCGTAGCAGAAGCCGAGCACCGGGATACCGAGGCCGTAGATGCGGGTGTCCATCTTCGGCGCGCCCGGCGCGTACACGCTGGCCGGACCGCCGGACAGGATTAGAGCTGCCGGGCGGCGACGCTCGACCTCCTCGGCGCTGATGCTGTGCGGCACGATCTCCGAGTAGACGCGAGCCTCACGCACGCGCCGGGCGATCAGCTGCGCGTACTGTGCGCCGAAGTCGAGGACCAGGACCGTCGGCTGCTCGTCGTGGTAGTCCGTCAACTCGCCTACCGTCCCATTCCGACGCCCTGCGCCTGCTGGAGGGCCTTGCCCTCGGTCTGCAATGCGGGCGCCACCATCACTTCGGCCTTCTGGAACGCCTTGAGATTCTCGTAGCCGCAG
>JAJZRZ010000196.1 GCA_021850085.1 Actinomycetes bacterium
CCGTGGGCACGAGCGTACCCTGATGCTTCACCACGAGTCGCAAGGACTGCAGGTCCCGCTCGGTGACCTGCCGAATCTCCTCGAACTGCCGCGCGATGCGGGCCAGGTCGATGCCGTCAGGCGTGTCCTCGAGGAACGGCTGCTCGTCGAAGCTCTCGCCGCGCGTCGTTCGAGCAAGCTCGGCCGCGAGTCGCTCATCCGATCTTCGGTTGGTGGATCCCACGCGCACGTACACGCCCGCCGCGACTTCCGCAGCAACCCGGTACGGCCGCGACGGCCCCGGATAGATGGTCGCTACGAGCAACTGCAGATTGCGCCAGGCGACGATCTCGATCTCGGGGACCAGCCGCGGCTCGATGCTGTCCGAAAGGATGCTGGAGAGCCTCTCCTCTGCGTCGAGTGCATCCGGAACGCCTGCGACCGTGCGGGAGCCGTCCTCGACGCCGATGACGATCGCGCCGCCAGCCGAGTTGGCGAAGGCCACAGCGGTACGCACGATCTTCCGCGGCGAAGAGAGGTCGCGCTTGAACTCGACGGTCTTGCCCTCGGGGCTGCGAAGCAGTTCCTGAACATCCATGCTAGGAAATCTACTCGGAAGTATAGCGTCACGCAAGACTTCAGAGTACAGGCGAATGGACTAGAAGGTCCCGGTCGGCCGTCACGCCTCCTCGGCGGGCTTCTCCGTGAATCGGCTCGCCAGAGCCCGGGCCGCCGTCACGAACTCGCTCGGCATCATGATGATCGTGGTGGTGTTCTGCTCGGCGCCCACCTCGGTGATCATCTGCATGCGCCGCAGCTCGAGCGACATGGGATTGGCCGCCAGCACCGCGGTGGCCTCTCCGAGCTTCTTCGACGCCTCGAACTCGGCCTCGGCCTTCACCAGACGCGCCCGGCGCTCGCGCACCGCTTGCGCCTCCTGCGCCATTGCGCGCTGCATGCCTTCTGGCAGCTCCACGTCTTTCATCTCGACCATCTCGACTTTGATGCCCCACGGGTCTGTGGCCTTGTCCACGATCCCTTGCAGAATCGCCGAAATCTTGTCTCGCTCCTTCAAGATCTCGTCGAGGTCGTGCTGCCCGATGATGTTGCGGAGGCTCGTCAAGGCGACCTGGTAAGTGGCCGCGTAGTAGTTGGCCACCTCCACCACGCTCTTGATCGGGTCCATGATCTTGAACCACACCACGGCGTTGACCTTGATGGTGACCGAGTCCTTGGTGATGGTCTCTTGCCGCTCCACGTCCACCGTGTTGGTGCGCAGGTCCACCTTGCGTTGCTGCTCGATGCCGAGCGGGATGAGCCAGTACAGGCCCGGCCCTTTGAGACCGGTCAGCCGGCCGAGCGTGAAGACGACCGCCCGTTCGTACTCGTTGGCGATTCGCAGGCCCGAAAGCAAGATCCCCGCGAGCGTCAGCAGCACCACAAGCGCAGTCTCGACGAACATGCGACCTCCCCACGCCAAGCCCGGCGGCCCTTGCGCCGCGCGGATTCCCTGAGCAGACGATACTCCTGCCGCGCTCGGAGTTCCAGCACGCGGCAGCCGCGAGCGGGCATCCAGCCGGAACGGACCTTCCTTCGACTGATGGGAGCGTGAACGCGATGCGTAGCGCTCACGTGACGGCGGTGGTCGTCGTGGAACTCGCCGAGTTGCGCGAGGATGTCCCGGTCGCCGAGCTTCTCGACCGCATCTCTGCAATCCGTGACCACGGCAGACCCCCGCATCCTCTCGGCCCTGAGCTGCACGTTTAAGGTTTGGGTAAGTTTTGTGTAAGGCACGGATGCAATCCTGTGCTTCGGTCCCGCCGTTCCCGTGTCAGACCCCATCCCTACGATGAAGACGACCGAAAGGGATGATGGATGTGGCTAGGAACCTCTCAAAGTCGCGCTTCCAGAAGGGCCTTCAGTGCGAGAAGGCGCTGTGGCTCTCGGTCAACCGGCCCCAGGCGGGGCAAGCCGTCACAGAAGCGCAGCAGTGGATCTTCGACCAAGGACACGAGGTCGGGATGCTCGCGCGCGAGCTCTTCCCGGGCGGGGTCGAGGTCGCGGAGGATCACGCTCGTTCGGCCGAGGCCCTCGAGACGACCGCGCGGCTTCTTGCAGCGGGGACCCGCATCCTGTACGAGCCGGCCTTCGAGTTCGGCGGCGCGTTCGCGCGCGTGGACATCCTGGCCGCCTCCGATGAGGGAGGCTGGGACCTCTACGAGGTCAAGTCGGGCACCGCGCTCAAAGACGTCTACGTCACCGACGCTGCCGTTCAGGCGTACGTCGTTGAGGGCGCCGGTCTGCGGCTGCGCACCGTCAATGTCGTGCGCATCGACACATCCTACGTGTACGCGGGCGGACCCTACGACTTGAATGCGCTGTTCGCGCTCGAGGACGTGACCGAACTCGTCCGCGCGTACCTTCCCTCCGTGAGTCTGACGATCAGCCGTCTGATGACGATGATCGACGGTCCGGAGCCCGAGGTGCTGCTCGGTTCGTGGTGCTCACACCCGTACACCTGCGAGTTCAGCCCGTACTGCCGCTCCTTCCTGCCGGGTGAGTATCCCATCACCGATCTCCCGCGGCTCTCCGAGTCTGTCTTGCACGCGCTGCTGAAGGCTGGTCACACGAGTCTGCTCGAGGTGCCCGGCGACTTCCCGGGTCTGACGGCCACGCAACGCGAGGCGGTGTCCGCCGCAAAGACAGGAGAACCGAGCGTGGACTTCGAGGGGCTCAGTCGGGCGCTCGGCGCGCTCGCGTGGCCGGTTTACCACCTCGATTTCGAGACGGTCGCACCCGCGCTTCCTATCTGGCCGGGGACGAGGCCGTACCAGCAGGTCCCGTTCCAGTACTCGGTGCACGTCCACTATGCAGACGGCACGATCAAGCACCGGCATCATCTGCATCGGGGTGATACGGATCCGCGCCGCAGGCTCGCGCGGCATCTCATCGCTGACTGCGGCCGCCGCGGGTCGGTGATGCACTACACGTCTTTCGAGCGCACCCAGCTCGACAACCTGATGACGGCATTACCGGATCTCGCGCCCACACTCGGGTTCATCCGCAAGCGCCTCGTCGATCTGGAGGCGATCATCAGGGCGAACATGCGGCATCCCAAGGCTGCCGGCCGCTCCAGCATCAAGTACGTCCTGCCGGCTTGGTGTCCCGATCTGTCGTACTCGACGATCAGCATCTCCGACGGCCAGAGCGCCAGCTCGCGGTATCTGCGCAGATC
>JAJZRZ010000197.1 GCA_021850085.1 Actinomycetes bacterium
AGGATAGGGCTCCCGAATGAGATTCTGGTAGCCGAAGTCCACGTACGAGCGCACCGCGTCGTTCACGCGGAAGTCGCCGCTCGGGGTGGACTCGAAGAAGCGCGTTGCAGACTCGGCTGGTACGCTCATCATCGAGCGGGCGCCGTACACACCCGCCTTTGCGCGCGCGAGGGCCTTTGTGGAGACGTCGGTACCGAGCACCTGGGGTTTGTATCCCGCAACCTGGATTCCCGACTCCACGAGCGACATCGCGATCGAGTACGGCTCCTCTCCCGTCGAGCACCCCGCCGACCAGACGCGCATCGCCTTGTTCCCAGCGGGCTTGGAAGCCATGACCTGGGGCAGCACGTGCGAGCGCAGCGCTTCAAACTGGGCCGGAAAACGGAAGAAGCTGGTCTCGTTGATCGTCACCAGGTTGAGCAGTTCGTTGAACTCCTGCTCGTCTTGGCTGAGCGCCGAATGGTAGTCGGAAAGCGTCCTGAAGCCGAGCCTGCTGGCCCTCGTGACGAGCGATATCCTGAGCGAGTCGAGCTTCGACTCCTCCAGATAGATCCCGGACTGCCGGTGCAGCAGGTCCCGGAACCGCCGGAACTCCTCGAGGGTCAAGTCCTTTGCGAGATCCTCGTTCAGCACGTGAGTGGACTCCCGGTCACAGCGCATCCACCTCGCCGCCGAGCCGCTCTATGAGGCCGGCCGAATGCATGCCATAGAGGATCTTCGCCGTTTCGAAGTCGTTGTAGCCGGTGAGGTCCACGAGCTCGCGCACCGAGCGTCCGCCATGGAGGTAGCACAACAGCATCCACTCACGCGGCTTGAGATGGATCTCCATCGATTTGTCCCCGGGGGTGGAGGCCATGATGAACTCTGTGTCCATCGTCGGGATCTTCTGCCGGATCCGGCTCCACAGCTCGAGGCGCCGCGATGCCTCCATGATGATGTTCTCCACCGACACCGAGATGCCGATGTCCTCGTCCTCGCACGTATCATCCGGCTCGAAGCGCAACTCCCCCTCCTCCCACCGGAAGAGGTCGAACAGCGTGTCGTTGATCTGGTCCTGGATGAACGTCTCGAGGACCTTACCATCGAGGTATCCCTCGTCGACCAGTATCTGGCCGAGCCTGCGTCCCGCCTTCTCCTTCTTCTGTATCTTCTGTAAGCCGAGCGCCTGCCGGAGCTGTTTCTCGGAGATCACGCTCGCCTTCACCAGGCGGCGTCCGAGCGACTCTCTGTGCCAATTGCTGCTCGCAAAGAACACGCGTCCCTTCTTGAAGCACACTTTGCCCTGAGCATCGGAACGCTCAAGATACAGCGTCCCCGTCTTCCTGCCCGAGGCAAGCAGACGGAACATGTCCGCTATCGAGAAATCCTTGAGGTTTCCCTCGAGCGCCACGTGCTGTTCTCCCCCATCGGGAAACGGACTGCAGCGGGATAGCGCGGCCAGCAAGAACTCCTTTTCGGCCGCGCGACAATCGTAGCACGCCGAGTGAGGCGCTCAAACCGCGATGCGACGGCGCTCGAAGAGCGACCGGGCCGACCCGGAAGACGATCGCCGTGTGTTTTTCCTAAAGGGACTTGCGCCCAACCTTAAGCCGTATTACCCTGTGCCCGTACAACATTCGTATATTCGAATGTACTCGAGGTGAGTAATGGACGACATGCGGTTCTACTGCCTGCACTCCGAGCTGTGCAAGACGCTGGCGAACGAGAAGCGTCAGATGATCCTCGGCACGCTGCGTGATGGCGAGATGACCGTCAGCCAGCTGCGAGAGAAGACCCGGATCCCGCAGGCGAACCTCTCCCAGCACCTGTCGCTGCTTCGCGGCCGCGGGGTCGTTAGCGCGCGACGCGATGGTACCCACGTCTTCTACAGCATCGCGAATCCCAAGATCATCCAGGCCTTCGATCTGATCACAGAAGTCATGCTCGAGTCGCTCGAGCAGCAAAAGGGTCTGGCGGACCGGGCGCTTGCTCCCGACGCCGCCGAATGAAGCGTGACCGAAGCCGGGCCCGCCACACTGTTCTTGGGCCAACCTAGAAGGAGGAGCGCATGGAGGAACAGGGCAAGAAGAGTCTCGCGATGGTGGTCATGAGTGGCGACATGGACAAGCTGTTCGGTGCTTTCATCATCGCCAACGGGGCCGCTGCGATGGGCATGGAGGTGACGATGTTCTTCACCTTCTGGGGTCTTCGCGCCATCAAGAAGAATGTGGCCACGGGCAAGACGCTCTTCGGCCGCATGCTGGGGGCCATGTACGGCGGTGACATCACCAAGGCCAACCCCAGCAAGTTCAGCTTCGGCGGCATGGGGCGGTGGATGTTCGGCAAGATGATGGGCGCCCACAACGTGGCCAAACTCGTGGAGTTGCGGGACCTGGCCGTACAGCTCGGCGTGAACATGTACGGCTGCCAGATGTCCATGGACGTCATGGAGATTCCGCAGGAGACGTTCATCCACGGCGTGAAGGAGCCGGTGGGCGTCGGCTTCTTCCTGCTCAAGGCCCAAGACGCCGATATCCAGCTCTTCATCTGACAAGGGATCCGACTGCCGCCGGCATGCAGACAGCAACAAACCGAGAACGCCGCGCTGCCGGGCGCGGCACGACAAGAAAGGATCGGACATGTCTGACGACATCAAAGTGGACCTCGAGTTGGACCTCAAGGGACTCTTGTGCCCGCTGCCGATGGTGAAGGTCAGCCAGAACATCGGGAGCGTCCCGGTCGGCGGCGTCATCCGGGCCGTCGCGACCGACCCTGGTGCGATGGCGGACATCCCCGCGTGGGCCGCGAGCACGGGCAACGAGGTGCTTTCGGCGGACAAGCAGGGCACCGAGTTCGTATTCCTCGTCAAGCGCGTCAAGTAGCGACCAAGAGACACGAGGCAACACATGGACACCTATCTTTGGATCACGTCGGTGTGGGGTGTCTACCTCTCCCTCGCCGTCTTCATCGTCGGAATGGGCTGGCGGGTGCGCGAGTGGGCGACGACCCCTAAGTCCCCCGTCAGGCTCGGCATGTTCCCCAAGCCTGCGACGCGGGCGGGTCGCGTCGCAAAGATGCTCAAAGACACCCTCATCGCGCCGCATTCGGCACGCATCGAGCCGAAGATGTGGTTCTTCGCGATGATGTTCCACGTCGCGGCGCTCGCCGCGTTCGTCGGTCACCTGCGCCTACTCGGCGAGTTCACAAATCTGAATAGCACAC
>JAJZRZ010000198.1 GCA_021850085.1 Actinomycetes bacterium
GCCCACGCGACTGGCGCTCAGCGTGTCGTGCTTCGGGTCGCGAGGCTTGGCGCCCTCCATGTCCCACAGCTCGATCCAGGCGTCGATGTGGGAGGACAGCTCGTCGGCCGTGCGCTCCATGGCCTCTGCGCCGAGGTGCAGCTGACGGGCGACCGGGCGGTGCAAGTGCGGCGCGCGGTGCTTTCGAGCATTCGCGTGCTGCGCAACTACAACTCTCGCGGCAGACTGCCGCGGAGCATCGAGACGGCGCCGCACGTCGTTGGCGAGCGGATCACTTGGGAGCGCCAGCGTCTCGACGCGCTCGCTCCATCGCCTCCAGGCACATTGCGCCTCGGGCAAAGAAGCTATGCGGCGCCAGATAGCGTTATGCGGTGACGCCTGGAACCTGGCTCACCCCTGCCGATGCGCTTATGCGATGGATGTAACAGGTGGCCAAATACGAGGCCCATACCGGAACAGGCAAGTGGGCGCATGCGCATTCACGAGTAGAACACCCGCATCTGGTGAGGACCTGACATACCCCAAGAAGCAACAGGGAAAAGGAGGATCTACGCTATGACACGCTTCCAACGCGCTGGTGTGTACGTCGTACTCGCGCTCGTGGTAGCGCTCGCCTTCAGTGGCTTGCGCGTCCCCGCAGCGTCCGCTCAAGGAAGTGACAGTTGTCCACGTGAGCCGACCATCTCGTCCCTGCAGACCTGTGTGGAACATGCGGCGACCGCAGGGTTCATTACTAATCAAGGTGTGGCGCAGAGTCTGCTCGCAAAGCTTCACGCAGCTGAGGCAGCGGACGACCGCGGACAGCCAGATGTCGCCGCACACATGGTTCAAGCATTCAGCCGGGAGGTAGAGGCGCAGCGAGGAATGCACATCCAAGCAGCGCACGCTGACGAGATGCTCATGCACGCGGAGAGCGTGATCGCAGCTTTGGGTGGCGGTTAAGCGCTCGGGAGTGTATGCGCGCTGAGGCGATGAGCGTACGGTTGTGCGCACCTGTCTTCACCCTATCCCGAGGTCCTCGTGCTGGTGCGGCGCACCGGGAGGGAGCGGAGGGTCTTCCATGGATGGTAGTCGATCCGCGCATGGCCACCACTCAGGTCTCAACGCCTGCAGCCGGTGATCACAAGAGGGCTGTCTCCCAGGTCACGGCGGATGTGCCACCGATCGCCTCCGTGAACGAGACGGCCACCGTCGCGAAGCGCGGGCCACCCAAGAGGGCGTGAGGCACGCTAGACGAGTACCTCATCGTTGCGGTGGGCGCGCTCGTGACCCTGATCCTTGCAGTCGCGCACTTGCGTGGAAACATGCTGCACATCGCCCTGCGCATGCGCCGCTCGCTGGGTAACGGCGTGACGGCTCTGCTCTCTCGGCCCACGCTCACTGGCCCAGAGGAGGCCTCATCGATGGAACAGTCCATGACAACCGTCGAGGCGTCCGCCGCCGCCGCCTCGGGCGCAGTTCGGCCTGAGACTGACGGTCTGCGCCGTCTGTTCCGGGCGATCATCTTCGACTGGGACGGCACAGCGGTGGTAGACCGCCGCGAGGATGCCACGCCCGTCGCGACGCTCGCCGAAGCGTTACTGCGTCGGGGCGTCTGGCTCGCGGTCGTCACAGGGACGAACTTCGGCAATATCGACCGCCAGTTCGTCCAGTTGCTGGCGCCCACCGCCCGACGCCACCTGTTCATCTGTGTCAACCGCGGCTCCGAGGTCTACGGCTTCGACCGCCGTGGCGCGACGGTGCGGCGCTATCTCCGCATCTCTACGCCCACGGAGGAGGCGACGCTTACCCGTATTGCCGAGGTGGTACGCGACCGGCTCGTCGCCGAGACGGGTCTGGAGGTGCGGATCGTCTACGACCGCCTCAACCGGCGCAAGATCGACCTGATCCCCGTGCCCGAGTGGGCCGATCCGCCGAAGGCTCAGATCGGGGCTTTGCTGGCGGCCGTCGAGGAGCGCCTGCATCGCGCTGGCCTCGCCGGTGGACTTGCCGACGCCATCGCACTGACCCGGCGCGTCGCGCAGGAGCAGGGGATGCCTGACGCGCGCATCACCAGCGATGTCAAGAACATCGAGGTAGGCCTCACCGACAAGCGGGACGCGATGAACTGGCTCCGTCGTGATCTGCTGCGCCCGCACCGCATCGGCTCATCCGACGTCCTGGTTGGCGGCGATGAGTTCGGCCCAATCGCCGGTTTCAACGGCAGCGATGACCTCCTGCGCGCTGGGATGGACGGCGCCACCATCATCTCCGTTGGCGCGGAACCCAATGGTGTCCCGGAGGGTGTGGTGGCGCTCGGTGGCGGGCCTGTGGGGTTCCGGGCGCTGCTCCGCCAGCAGGTGGAGCTCCATCAGGAGGCCACGGCGGCGGAGGGTGAGGCGCATGCGGAGCGGTCGCCCGCTCGTCGGCGGGCGACTCGGGTCGCGGCCAGCAACGCATTCGTCTCGACGCCTGACTCCGACTGGCGCCTGGAGGCGCCAGCCTACGAACCGACGTTGGAGCACGAGATCGAGTCGCGCTTCGCCATCGGCAATGGGGTCCTGGGGGTGCGCGCTTCGCTCGAGGAACCGACCATCGTGTCCCGGCCGCGCAGCCTTGTCGCCGGTCTCTTCGACACCCCGGCAGGCATGCCAGCCACCCCGGCCCTCGTCTCCGGTCCCAACTGGCTCCGGCTGCGGGCGCTCGTCGATGGCGAGCCGCTCGTGCTCGAGACGGGTACACCGATGCTGCCCGAGGCCCGCGTGCTTGATCTCCGACGCGGTCTGCTCATCCGCGAGTGGCAGTGGCGTAGCCGTGCGGGACACGCGGCTCGACTCCGTACGCTCCGCTTCGCCTCACAGGTTGACCGCGCCCTGGGAATCCAGATCGTCGAGATCATCGTTGAGCAGCCGGTAGCCATCACCCTGGAGGCCTGGACTGAGCCGACCAGTACGGACCTGATTCCAGTCAGCACGAGTGCGGCGCTCTCCGTCTGGCGCACAGCCCATGACGAACGCCAACTCACCGTTGCCCAGACCGCCAACCTGGCTGTTGACGGACACTTGGTTAAGGCGCAGGCCGATACCGACGAACCGGCCGAACCTGAAATACCTGCCGAATCCGCGGAGATGCCCGCCGCGGCGGCCGCCGAAGATACCGGCGACGCTGCCGCGGAAGCC
>JAJZRZ010000199.1 GCA_021850085.1 Actinomycetes bacterium
CCCCTCAGTACCGCAGCCGCCGCCGCGCACCGGCGCGCTTGCCCTGGGGACTGTGAGGCTCGCTCGGCCGTCCGTCCGGCACCCACAGCCCTCGCCGCACGCCCAGGCCGCGCTGCCGGCCGAAATGCTCGTGGTATCCTTGCGTTGCGTTGCCATCGGTCTCGCCGGTGGCCGACTGCCCCGCGTGCGCGGGGACAGCTAAGCACCCGGCCAGTACGAGGGCGAAGACAGCAAGCGCCGTCTTCGCGTGCGAGGGCCGTACCCAGGACCTTCGCGAGTGGAACATCGTGCGCACAGGTATCGTAGCTATGGCGCCCACACCGCCTCACTGCCGTGGCCGCTCGGTCGACTTGACGCTATCAGGTGGGTGCAGGTGACCGATTCGCGGGCGATTGCCGTCGTATTAGGGTTGTGTTAGCGGCGTTCGGGGTGCCAAGGGCTTATGCTCTTGGTGTGAGATCGCCGCGAGCGAGGAGCCGACCGGTGAAGAGGATCCTGGTGGTCGACGACGAGGAATCGATCCTGAAGATCGTGGACTACGCACTGACCGAAGCTGGTTACGAGGTGCACGTCGCACGCGACGGAGGCGGGGCCGAGTTCATGCTGCATGAGGTGCAGCCCGACCTCGTCATACTCGACGTGATGCTGCCCGGCAAATCGGGCCTGGACATCGCACGGGACCTTCGCTCGGCGTCGGACGTCCCCATCATCATGCTCTCGGCCCGAGGTGACGAGGTGGACCGTATCCTGGGCCTGGAGTTCGGGGCCGACGACTACGTCACCAAGCCGTTCTCGCCGCGCGAGCTCGTCAGCCGTGTGAAAGCGATCCTCCGCCGCGTGGAAGGCACGCCCGCCGAACGGATACGGATCGGCGACCTTGAGATCGACACCGAGTCGCGCCAAGTGAAGATCGCCGGTCAGCCGCTTCACCTCACCACCTCCGAATACGGGATCCTCCTGCACCTCGCCGCGCATCCGGGTAAGGCCTTCTCGCGGCGCGCGATACTCTCGGCCCTTTGGGGCCAGGATCCTGTGGGGGACGAACGCGCCGTGGACGTCCACATCCATAACATCCGAGAGAAGATCGAGGCCGACCAGGACAATCCCGCCTACCTGCTCACCGTCCGCGGCTTCGGCTACCGGCTGAGAGAGCCGTAGCGTCATGCGTGCCCGACTCAGAGGCTCGATCCGCCTCTGGCAGACCGAGTTGTTCGTCGCCGTCATCATGGTTGCGATCCTCATCCTGTCCGGATCGCTCTCGGCAGGCCTCAAAGACACTCTCACCCGTATGACCGAGACGAGCGAGCTACGCAACGCCTCGGCGCTCGCGCAGCGGCTGGCGCCCGGGCTGCCGCTGGGTGTCGAAGGTACCGGCGAGATGCGCGACGCGATCACCGAGTACCGCGACATCTACGGCGGCGGCATATGGGTGTACGGACCCGACGGCGAACTGCTCGCCTCCGAGCACGACAGCCCTCCGACCGATGCTGTCCTCGAGTCGGCCCTGCTTTGGGCCATGGACCGCAACGCCCCGCATGTATCCAGCGATCTGCGACCGGGTGGATGGGTGGTCGCGTCGCACCCGATCGGGGATGCGCCGGAAGGCGTCGTCGTCACCGCGAGCAGCGCTGACCAGGCTGCGGCCATCCTGCGGTCCGTGCGCGACCGTCTGTGGGTGACCTTCTGGGTGTCACTCGTGATCGCCGGCCTCTTGGGCTACGGGTTCTCGGCGCTGATCAGCAAGCGCATCCGGGCCCTGTCGGAGGGCGCCGCGTCCATCGCCGCCGGCGATTTCGACCAGCGCCTCTCGGCAGGCTTCGTGCCCGACGAGATCAAGGACCTCGTGGAGTCGTACAACACGATGGCGCGCACGCTGGGCGCGACCTTCAGCGAGCTGCAGGAGAGCAGGAGCCAGATCGCGGCGGTGGTCGAGTCGATGGCCGAGGGCGTGCTGGCTTTCGATTCGGCGGGTCTCGTCCATGTGGTGAACCCTGAAGCGGTGCGTCTGCTGGACGTGGCCACGGAGGATGTTCCTGGGATGTCGCTCACACAGATCACCACCGAGCCTGGCGTCGTGGATGCGGTGAACGCCGCGCTTGGCGGCCAGAGCACGGTGGACACGCTCCATGTGGGTGAGCGCGTCGTCCTCATGCACTGCACCCCTCTGCTCGATGATGCCGGCATGGCCGACGGGGCGGTCCTCCTGCTCGCCGACGTCACCGACCAGCACCGGATGGAGGCCGCGCAGCGCCGGTTCGTCGCGGACGCGAGCCACGAGCTGAGGACGCCGATCGCGGCGATCAAGGGGATGCTCGAGTTGCTCGATGACGGCGCGAAGGACGTCCCGGAGGTTCGCGACGATTTCATACACACCATGCAGCTCGAAGCCGACCGACTCGGCCGTCTCGTGGGCGACCTGCTTACGCTCGCGCGTCTCGAAGCGGGGAATCTCGAGCTCGCGCTGGTGCCGGTCTACGTCTCCGACCTGCTCGCCGACGTGGCGCACCTCATGCACGGTCTCGCGGAACAGGCGGACGTGCGGCTCATCGTGGATGTCCCCGACGACGACGTCCGGGTGGTGGCGGATAGCGACCGTCTGGTACAGGTGCTGCTGAGCTTCACAGACAACGCGCTCAAGCACTCGCCCGCCGGCTCGGCCATCAGGCTGAACGCGGAGCCGCGGGGCGACACGGTGTGGCTCGGCGTGGCGGACGAAGGGTCCGGCATCTCCCCTGAAGAGGTCGACCGGGTGTTCGAGCGCTTCTACCGTGCGGACACCGCCCGCGGAGGCACCGGAACGGGCCTCGGCCTCGCCATCGCCAAAGAGATCGTGGAGGCACACGGATCCACCATCGAGGTGGTCAACGCGCCGGGAGGCGGGACGACGTTCGGCTTCGAGTTGCCGGCGTGTTGCGCCAACGTCCGTCACGCCACCGAGAGCTAACAAGAACCTAACGAGGCTATCACCACCTGCGAACCTGCGACTGCCGCGCGCGGTCCACAATCCGAGGTGCGGAGGAAGAACTTCGCAGGCTACTCGGGAGGTTGGACATCATGGAACTCGCGTGCGCAGCATTCCT
>JAJZRZ010000011.1 GCA_021850085.1 Actinomycetes bacterium
CTCGTAGGCCGACATGATGACGACCGGGATGTCCACGGTTTCCGGATTCGTCTTGAGAGCCTCGAGCACCTCGTAACCGTCCATCACCGGCATCCGCAGGTCGAGGAGGATGGCATCCGGCCTGGCTTTGCTGACCGCCGCCATGGCCTCGCGGCCGTCGAACGCCGCCATGACCGCGTAGCCGCGTTGCTTCAGTGTGTGCGAGAGCAGCTCGATGATGTTCCGGTCGTCGTCGGCCACCAGCACGAGCGGCGAGGCGATCGAGCCTACGAGCCCGTCGACGATGCCCACCAGGCGTGTCTTGTCGATCGGCTTCTCGAGGTAGCCGGTCGCGCCGTACCGCTCGCTCTTGCCCTCGTCGCAGATGATGGAAAGCACGACCACTGGGATGTTTGCTGTGAGCGGGTCCGCCTTGAGCTTCTTGAGCAGCTGGAAGCCGGCCCCGCCGTCGAGCATGACATCGAGCGTGATTATCCGGGGGTCGAGCTCGGTGGCGTACTGCCACGCTTCGATGGCGGAAAACGCCTTGACCACCTCGTAGCCGCGGCGTGACAGGTACGTGGCGATCAGGTTCGCAACGTCCTCCGAGTCGTCCACCACGAGTACGCGGCCCCCGGGCGAGCCGAGCGGACCTTCGAGTTCCGGTGTCCGCACGTGCTTGTCCGAGGCGAACGGCAGCGTGAACCAGAACGTGGAGCCCGCGCCCGTCTCGCTTCGCACCCCCACGCAACCGCCGAGCAGTTCGATGATGCTTTTGCAGATGGACAGGCCCAGCCCGGTGCCGCCGATCTCGCGCGTGAGCGACGAGTCCACCCGGTAGAACTTCGTGAAGAGTCTGGCCTGGTCTTCAGGCGCGATGCCGATGCCCTCATCGCGTATCGCGACCGTCACCTGCCCGTCCTCGACGCCGGCCGTGACGTGCACGTCGCCTCCGGCAGGCGAGTACTTGATCGCGTTGCTGATGAAGTTTATGAGCACCTGCCCCACCCGGTCCGGGTCACCGGCGGCCGTCGGCAGGTCGGCCGGCACATCGGCCGTGATCGTGCGGCCCTGCTGATCGAGGACGGCGCGGAGCGTGTTGACGGCACCCACGATGGCCTCGGCCACGTCGAGCGGCTGCACCTTCAAGACGATACGGCCGGACTCGATGCGCGAGATATCGAGCATGTCGTTGATGAGATCCACGAGCCGGTCGGAGTTTTCTTTGACGATGGACAGGAACTCCCGCTGGATCTCGTTCACCTCGCCGGCCTCGCCGTCCAAGATGAGGTCGATGTAGCCTTTGATCGACGTCAGCGGCGTGCGGAGTTCGTGGCTCACGGTGGAGACGAACTCGTTCTTCATCTGTGCGGCCTCGCGCTCGGCGGTCACGTCGCGCATGGTGGCGACCGCACCGAGGTAGTTGCCACGGTCATCCACCACCGGGTCCACGCGCACATCCATGATGCGGTGCCGGGGCTCCTCCGCACGTACTTCCCGCATCTGCGTGCCGGTGCGACGCACCGGACCTTCGGGGTCGGGTAGCAGGCCGAAGACCCTCCAGGTGTCGGTGATGAGGCCGACGAGCGTCTCGGCGCCTCGACCGAGCATCCGCTCGGCTGCGGGGTTCACGAAGGTGATGCGATCGCTTTGGTCGAATAGGATCAGACCGTCGCTCGTGCTCGTGAGCACCGCCTCAGAGCGTCGACGCACGCCGAGTATCTCGGTGTCGTCGCGTATGGTGACGATCGCGCCCAAAGCGTCACCCTCCCGATAGGGGGTGACGGTACACGTGTACTCACTGCCGCCGCGCTCGCACCTCGAGGAGGCGGGGACTTCCTGGGTCAACGCGGCATCCACGGTGGCGAGCAGCGTGGGCAGGCCCAGGACCGCAACGGAGTGGCCCACGCATGACGCTCGCTCGGTGCCGAGCATCGCCGCCCCCACCTCGTTGATGATACGGATCGTGCGGTCGGGCGCGATCGCGATCATGCCTTCTGTGGTGCCGGCCATGAGCGCGCGGACGTGCGAGTACGTGCGTCGTTCATCGCGCTCGGGCACTCGCATCACCTCCAGCACGGGCATGGATGTGCACCAAGGTATTCTGGTGACACGGCGGAATTCCTGCCTGTAGGGCTGGGTTGCGCGCACTTCGTGCGAGAAGGGGGAGTGATCGTGGTGCGCGAACACCTCAAATGCCAGGCCGCGGAGGCGGCGGTCGCGTACGTCGAGCCGGGTATGGTCCTCGGGGTGGGAGCCGGGAGCACCACGGAGCAGTTCGTTCGTGTGCTGGCGGCGTCGGACCGCAGGCCGAGGGCCGCGGTGGCTGCCTCCGAGCGCAGCCGGGTGCTGCTTGAGTCACTCGGCATCAGCGTGGTGGGACTTACCGGCGAGATCGTGCCGCTCGCGCTGTACGTCGATGGCGCCGACGAAGTGGACCCGCGCCTCAGGCTCATCAAAGGCGCAGGAGGCGCGCTGACCCGCGAAAAGGTCATCGCCACAGCCTCCCGACGATTCGTGTGCATCGTGGACGAGAGCAAGCTGGTGCCCACACTGGGGGCGTTCCCGCTGCCCCTCGAGGTCGTCCCGTTTGCGGTCCACCTGGTGGAGCACGAGCTGCGCTCGCGTGGGGGTGCGCCGCTCCTGCGGGTGGGATACGAGACCGACAACGGCAATCGTATCCTCGACGTCACGGGCCTGGACGTGTCCGATCCCGAGCAGGTCGAGCGCGATCTCGCCGGGATCCCCGGCGTTGTGGAGTGCGGGATCTTCGCCAGGCGCAGAGCGGATGTGGTCGTGATAGGAACCGAGGCGGGGCCGCGAAGACTCATGCCGCAACGTGCTTGAAGGCCGAGCAGCTCCGCTACCGGCCATAGGCCACGAGCGCCTTGGCGTCAACTATCCCGGCGCCCTGCGCCTCAGGCGGCGTTCTCGGCACGCGTTGCGCCGAGCCGGCCAGCATCGACTCAAGCGCGTCCGGGCTAAGCCCGGGATCCATGCCGAGCCTGAGCGCCACCGCGCCGGCCACGTGCGGTGACGCCATGCTCGTCCCGCTGAGCGACACGTATCCTCCTCCGAGGTAGGTGGAGGGTATGTCTTCGCCGGGAGCACACAGGTCGATCTCGACGCCGCGACTGCTCCATTCAGCGACGGAGCGGCGGGTGTTCATGCCGCTGACAGCGATCACTCCGGCCAGCCGGGCCGGATAGTCCACCGACGACCCTGCCGAGATGCCCCTGTTGCCTGCGGCAGCGACGAGGATCGTGCCGCGCGCCCGCGAAGACGAGACAGCGGCCTCGAGCGCTTGGCTGTGGACAAGAGTGCCAAAGCTCATGTTCACGATGTCGGCACCGTGCGCATCGGCCCACTCGAGCCCCTGGATGACTTCAGAGATCCATCCCGCCCCGGATGAATCGAGCACCTTCACCGGCAGAACGGCGGCAGAAGGGGCGACCCCGACCACGCCGAGCCCGTTGATCGCCGCGGCGACGACCCCGGCCACGTGCGTCCCGTGCCCGTTGTCGTCTTCAGGAGCGGAACCCGGTGCGAGGACGTTGTGGCCCGGCAGCAAGTTGTCCACGAGGTCCGGATGGTCGGTGTCGACCCCCGTGTCGAGGATGGCGACGGTCACCCCTGCACCCTTCGAGGTCCCCCAGGTCTTGTCGGCATCGATAGCCCTGATACCCCACGGCACGCGTTGCTTTGTCCCTAAGGACGAGGCCCGGACCAGTACGTCGTCTTCCACCCCACGAACACCCGGTAGAGCCGATATCGCTCGGGCATCGCTCTCGACCAACAGCGCGCTCATGGCATCGGCTGACGGCAGAACCGAGAGCACGCGCCCGCGTCTCGCGATGGTCTTCCAGCGCTCGGCCGGAGCGGTCCCCGCTTCGAAAACCACGATCCTGCGCCGTGGTACCTCGACGCCGTCGCAGGGTGCGGGCAGAGCCAGTACGATCAGGGCTGCCGCGAGCGTCGCGGCTATGAGTCTGAAGCGCATCGACGGTCCTTTCCACCTCTTGTATCGAGGCTATCGCACGGAGATGAAGTACAGGGTGGCCTTTTTGGGTTCGCCGGGCTTGCTCGCCACGCTCGCCACGAACGTGTTCGGGTCGGCGCAGTCCAGCGAGTCGAAGATTGTGCCGAAGGCCTTGCTGACGTCCTCTGTCTGCTGGGAGGCAGCGGCGTCCATAAGGGTCAGCCGATGCCCGGTCTCGAGGATGGCAACCCGATCGCCGCTGACCCGGAACGCCTGAATGAAGTTCTTGTCACGGAGCGCGGTGAATGTGCCATCCGGAATGGAGTAGTAGCCGAAGCGCTGCTTCGTCCAGTCCCACTCGATGTAGGTGTCGAAGTTGATCGAGTACAGCCTGTCTCCGGATAGCTGCGCGTAACCGGGGAAGCGGAAGTCCGTGTCCTGAATGGGGTAGTCCTCGATTGTTCCGTCACGTAGTGAGGCGACGCGGTAGAACCCCGTGTTGTCGATGATGTCGGTCCACAGCAGCCGGTCGCCCTCGATATGGACGAAGTTGTTGTACAGGCCGGGGTGGTTGTTCTCCGCGATCACCCTGTTCTCGCCGCCGTTCAGATCCCGGACGGTCAGTTCGTATCGGTCATCGTCCACCCGGTTCATCCAAGCCACCAGACTTCCCGCGAGAATCGGGCCGAAGACCGCCTGGACCCCCCCGAGAAGCAGCCGCTCGCCACCCGTCCTGGGTTGCGCGTACATGCCCATGTTCGTCTCCCAGACGATCCACTCTTCGCTCACCTCAAGCCACGCGATGTCGTTGTCGGAGGTGATCACGATCTCCTCTTCGCCCGTTTCGGGATCGAGCGTGATGATGCGGTCGATGATCCCCTCGTCGTTGCCGCACACAGACACGTACAGAAGGCCGCCCGCCTTCTTGGCGTGTCCGAACAGACGATAAGGAATGGTGACAGTCTTCACGCTCTGGTAGAGACGAGGCGGCTCCGGGTCACTACGCGCCTCGACAGGGACGGATGGACGCGAGCAGCCGGGAACGAAAAGGACGATGATGGCAACCGCAGAGCAAAGAACCCCCAAGCGCTTCACAGTGTCTCCCCCCGCCGCGGACATTCCCGAGTGGGCTCCGGAGGCTTGGCTTGGCCCCCGGAGCCCCCCGTTTCCTACCGGTGCATTGCTACCACGCCATAGCCAGGTTGCTGCCCTCCAGATCGGCCTGATAACAGGCCCTGAACAGGCCGTTGTAGGTGGTACAGCCCACATCGTCCCAGTAGGTTCCTCTGTAGGCGACCCTCCAGTTGGGATCCACATCGCGCATGCGCACCGGCACGGACCGGTCATCGATGCCGCTGATGGTCACGTAATGACGAGAGCTGTGTCCGCGGTAGCGCGAAAGGAGGCTCGTCTGTAGCAGAACGACGGGAACCGTCCCGCCTGCCTTCGACGTCAGCATCCCCCCGATGCGGTCGTAGAACGCTCCGAGAGGGTCGCTCGTGTTGCTTATATCGGCGGCAACGTAGTGATAGGTACCGAACGTGCCCTTGTAGCTGTTCAGCGCTCGGGCGATGCCGCTGGTCGTGCTGCCAGAAGTCGTCGTCCCGATCCTTGATGCGAGTGTCGTCTGCGAAGGCAGTGCGACAGCCGAGCCGCTGGCAGCCTTGTGCCAGTACAGGCTCTGGCGCGCGGCGGCCGGCCCACACCAGTAGGAGTTCTCCTGCTTGTAGCACGGCACGTACTTGGACTGGTACCCATACCGGTTCAACGCCAACAGGCACAGCGCGCTGACGGACTCCCGCTCGAGGCAGCGGCAGAGCGCTACTGAGCGCCGTGCTATGCCGAACGCGGCCTCCTTCTCGAGGCACTGTTCGTTGAGCTTCTTTCGCTCGGTGTCCGTGAGTTGTGGATCGTCAAGCAGCGCGCCGCCCACAGGCTGCTGCTTGGGCGGAGGCGCTCCATGCGCCAGCCCGGCCGAAAGCAGGCCGGCAAGTGCGACGACCGCTATGAAACCCCGTGTCCATCCCCTCATGTTGAGATTACCCCCGATTCGATGCGTGACCGACGATACGTGCTGTGTGCGTCAGCCGCCTCTCCCTTCTGAGGGCGATCGCGGGATACGGGCAGACAGGGCGGGGACCGGCCCCGTCCGCTCGCAGGCTCGACTACCTCGATACGCCCGAGCTGAAGCTATACGCATGGATCGTAACCGGACACCATCAACCGGATGTAAACGGATGGTGTGCGCAAGGTGAGGAGGCCGACCGGAAGCGGCCAGCGATACGGCGACTTTCTGCCGGGACGAGAACGCGGGCGGCCCGTGGAGGACTCGCCCGCGTGATCGCCGATTGGTGCCCCCGGCAGGATTCGAACCTGCGACACCAGGTTTAGGAAACCTGTGCTCTATCCCCTGAGCTACGAGGGCGGCTTGAGAAGCGCGCCCTATTCTGCCACGTCAGAGGTGAGCGTGCCACCGGTTCCCCGGTCAGCGGATCGTGCGTCACCCACGCCCCGCCGGTCCACCACGCGCACCGTGCAGGTCCCAGTGGAGAGCACCTCTCCGGTCGCGCCGCGGCACTCGACGTCCCACACCTGACGGTTCGTCGCGATCTCGGCAGGCGTGGCCGTGCCCGTGACCACACCAGCGCGCGTGCTTCGCACGTGGCGGATGCACAACTCGACGCCGAACACGCTTTGCGTCTCAGGGTCCACGTGCTGCAGCGCGCCGAGGCTCGCGACCGTTTCGAGTAGTGCGGCTGTGGCGCCGCCGTGAAGATAGCCGAACGGCTGGATCGTCCTGTGGTCTACGGGCATGGTGGCCACCGCACCCTCGACATCGGCGCGCACGACATCGATGCCGAGAGCCTCCAGCAGCGTGTCCCTATACTCCACCACGCACCACCTCGATCCTCTCGAGAAGTGTCTCATCCAGCCGCTCGCGGTCGAGCTCGATGCCGAGGCCGGGTCCGCCCGGCAGCACGATCTCCCCGTCAGCGACAGTCACCTCGGGACGTACGATATCGCGCTCGAAGTAGCGGCGCGACTCCGAGATGTCGCCGGGGATGGTGAACCCCTCGAGCCGTTCGAACTCCGCGTGCAGGTACTTCGACACCCCCGTCTCGTACATGCCTCCGAGCCACAGGTCGATTCCCCGCTCCATGCACGTGCTGTAAAGCAGGAGGCTCGGCAGGACCCCGCCGAACTTCCCGATCTTCAGATTGATGCACCTGAGGCCGGGGTGGCGCAACACCTCGGCCAGGTCGGTTTCGGTGGAGATCGACTCGTCGACGCACACGGGCGTAGCGATACGCGCCTGGAACGCGCTCAGTTCGGCGATCGACGCGCACGCGATGGGCTCCTCGATGCACACGAGCCCGAGCGGGTCGAGTTCACGGAAGACATCGATGTCGTCGGCTCGGTAACCCCGGTTCGCGTCGACCATGAGCATGAGATCGGGGTGGGCCTCGCGCACCGCGCGCACGCGCTCGACATCGTCGCCCGGGCGGATCTTGAGCTTCACACGCCGGTAACCCTTCGCCCGATAGCGCGTCACCTCGGCGAGCGTATCGTCGATGGGCATGATGCCGAGGGAGACTCCGGCGGCCGCCGTGGGGACGAGCGCGGCCCCTGCAGACTCGGCGAGCAGCTCGGGGAGCGGAGTGCCGGTGATGCGGCCGTACAGGTCCCAGAACGCGGGCTCGAGAGCGCCTTTCGCCATGAGCGCGCCGGGCAGCTCAGAAAACGAGGGGAAGACCTCCTCCGGGCCGAGGTACGCCCGTTCGAGCACCGTCGGCACAAGATGCTTCGTCAGCGCCTCCAGCGTGCTCTCCACGGTCTCTTCCGTGTACCACGGCGTGGAGAACGCGACGCCCTCGGCGTAGCCTCTGCGGCCGAGGTGGTCCGCGATCTCGATGATGAGCGATTCGCGCTGCGTGATCTCGCCGCGGCTCGTCCGGAATGGCGCGAGCAGCGGTTGGCTGATGCGGTGGATGGTGACTGCGACCACCTCGAGCCGATGCTCGTCGAGCTCTTGCAGTGCGGCCCGGTCGAGTTTGCCGAGCGCGGTGCGCGGCAGCTCGTCGAGCACGTGGAGCCGGTCGGGTTGCTGGAAGCGCGCCAGGCGTTCTTCGAGCCGGGCGGTCACCTCGGCCGAGCTGGCTTTCCCGGTCACGAACGCCACCGGACGTCTGCCCCACCGAGCGCTCGGCACGCCGATGACCGCCGTGTCGTGCACTCCGGGCACGGCCCTGATCTCGCGCTCGATCTCCTGCGGGTAGACGTTCTCACCTCCAGAGATGAGCATGCCGGAGACTCGCTCCCGCACGTGGAGCATGTCGCCCTGGAGGCATCCCCGGTCTCCGGTGCGGAAGAAGCCGTCCTGGGTGAATGGCGAGGCGGCGGTCGGCCCTCGCAGGGTCTCGTACCCGTCGAAGACGCCTGCTCCCGCAAGCGCGATCTCCCCTTGGCCGCCGGCATCCGGCTCGAGGATGCGCGCCGAGTACCCCGGCAGGAGCTCCATGCCGCCCGGGTCCGGACCGTCCAGGAAGCCGTCCAGCGTCCGGGCCGACACCGTCCCGCTGGCCTCGGTCATGCCGTAGCTCACGTACACGTTCGATCCCCGCGCGGCCTCGAGTGTGGCCCAGTTCGGCGGGCCTCCGCCGAGCAGGATGACGCGGTAGGACCTCACGCCCTCCGGAGCGGCTGCGAGCAGCTCCTGCAGCATTCGGTCGACGACCGAGATGTGCGTGACACCGAGGCGGGTCACATCGTCGAGCAGCTTCGCCGGATCGAAGCGCTGGTACAGCACGAACGCCGAGCCGTTGACGAGAGAGCGCATCATCACCTGCAGGCCGCCGACGTGGTACAGGGGAAGCGCCAGCTGCCACACGCCCTCGCCGGGTGCGAGGAAGGTCTCGGCGGATGACCGGGCCGCCGAGACCACGTTGCGGTGTGTGAGCCGTGCGCACTTGGGGATCCCCGAGGTGCCTGACGTGAACATGTGCACGAAAACGGCGTCGGGATCCGGATCCTGTGGGGTGACGGCCGCGCCCGGCAGCCCGGCGATCGTCTCCAGCGCCGTGTCGTCGATCACCATCCGGATCCCGTGACCCGCGAGCAGATCGGCTTTCTTGGCTGGTGTGAGCCGGTGGTTCAGGAGGTGGAACGACACGCCGAGCATGGCGCCGGCCAGCAGCAGCAGCGGGAACCCGGCTGTGTTGGGCAGATCGACCGCCAGCCGGTCGCCTGGGACGATGCCGTGAGACTGAAATCGCCCGGCGAGCGCGAGGCTCTCATCGAAGGTGGCGCGGTACGTGTAGGCCCGGTCCTCGGAATGGAAGAAGATCCTGTCGCCGCTCCGTTCGCGGCGCTGTCGAAGGAGGTCGAGGATCATGCGGGTATCCGGTTCGCTGAAGGACTACGGGAACTTGGGGAACTTGGAGAAGTCGGGTGCGCGCCTCTCCTTGAAGGCGTCGCGTCCCTCTTTGGCCTCGTCGGTCGTGTAGTAGAGCAGCGTGGCGTCGCCGGCCAGCTGCTGGATGCCGGCCAGCCCGTCGGAGTCGGCATTGAAGGCGGCCTTGAGGAAGCGAAGCGCGGTGGGAGACAGGGCGAGCATCTCTCGTGCCCATTGCACGCACTCCGCTTCGAGCCTCTCGAGCGGTACCACCGCGTTCACTAGTCCCATCTCGAGTGCCTGGGCGGCTGTGTACTGCCGGCACAGGAACCAGATCTCGCGGGCCTTCTTGTGGCCCACGATCCGTGCGAGATAACCCGCGCCGTAGCCGCCGTCGAAGCTGCCAACCCTCGGCCCGGTCTGGCCGAATCTGGCCGTCTCCGCCGCGATGGACAGGTCGCACAGCACATGAAGGACGTGACCGCCGCCGATGGCGTAGCCGTTGACCATGGCGATGACCGGCTTGGGCACCACTCGGATCAGGCGCTGGAGGTCGAGCACGTTGAGTCGTGGGATGCTGTCCTCTCCCACGTAGCCACCGTGTCCGCGGAACGCCTGGTCGCCCCCGGAACAGAAAGCCTCCTTCTCCGGCCCCTGACCGTGGTTGGCGCCGGTGAGGATGATGACGCCGACGCGGTCGTCCTCACGCGCGATGGTGAACGCGTCGTACAGTTCGTTGACGGTGCGCGGCGTGAAGGCGTTGCGCCGCTCCGGCCGGTTGATCGCGATCTTCGCGATGCCTTCGAAGGTATGGAAGAGGACCTCCTCGTACCGTTTGCGCTCGACCCAGACGATCTCACTCATCGACAACTCTCCTCGTCTCGCCGGACGGCCGGCTCCCAGAAGCCGAGCAGCGCACGGGCGTACGCATGCGGTTGCTCCAAGTGCACATTATGCCCTGTCGGGAAGCGCCTGACAGCAAGCCCCCATGCATCCGCGTGTTGTTCGGCGAGTCTCGTGTACCGGGTGTCCTTCTCGCCGCAGATGTACAGCAGCCGGGCCGAAAGAGAGGCGGCGGCCGGGACGAGGTCGTCCATGCGTCCGTGACCGGCGCCGAGGACGATCCGCGCGAGCGCGTCCGTGTCGGCGTCCGCCCTCATCGCGGCTTCCGACGACCGTATCGCTTCCGGCAGCGATCGCTGGCTCGCGAGCACCGGCTCGGCAGCCCACCACTCGGCGAACTCTGCTGCGGAGGACGCGCGCAACCGAGTCGCGAGCGTCCGGTCCCGCTCAAGCGCCCGGGCGCGCTCCTCCGTGCTGGGGGGCCCGAACGACGCGCTTTCGAGCGCGAGCGATGCGACCCGCCGAGGATGGGCCGCCGCGTACGCGAGGCTCAGGCGTCCGCCCATCGAGTAGCCGACGAGGTGCAGGCGGTCGAGCGCGAGGAGCTCTCGAAGCCCGTCGATGACGCTCACGATATGCTCGAGCCGGTAGGGCGCGTCGTCGTCCGGACGGTCGCTGCCGCCATGACCGATGAGGTCGAGCAGCACGGGGCGCGGGCTGAACCCCGTGTCCATCATGGCCGCGGCAAGGGCCTCGGTCACGGGGTACCAGGTGCTCACGTTCTGCGAGAACCCATGGATGAACAGGACCGTCTCGCCTGCAGGATCGCCACACGTCTCGACGTTGTAGCTGTTGCCGAGGATGTCGACCTTCATGTCGGCGCTCAACCCGTCAGCAGAAACGCAGGTAGCGGTCGCGCAGGCCTGCGGTCGACGAGCGCACTTCGACGATCGTGATGCCCGGAAGCCCCTGGGCCTCCCGGTACGCCGCGACGAAGCCCGGCACGTCGTGCGCTGTTGCGTGGGCGATGCCGAACCCCGCGGCGATCGCGGCGAAATCGACATCGTGCGGGGTCACGAACAGCCGCTCGAAATACGGATCCTCGGAGCGCTGCGGCAGCATCTCGAAGATGCCGCCGCCGTTGTTGTTGAGGAGCACCACGGTGAGAGCGGCACGGGTCTCGCGCCGCATGTTGAGGGCCGTCACGTCGTGCAAGAAGGCGAGATCGCCCGTGAGCAGGGTCGCCGCGGGGAAGCGCTGAGCCGCACCCAGCGCCGACGACAAGGTCCCGTCGATGCCGTTGAGCCCGCGGTTGCACATCACATGGATCGGCTTGTCGCGCTTGAGGTAGAACGTGTCCACGTAGCGCACCGCCATGCTGTTGGCGGCGAACAGCAGCGACCCCTCGGCGATCTCGTCGATCATCGCGAGGACGTACGACCCTTCGCACGGGACTTCGAGCGCGTGCGCGTCCTCGATCTTCACGCGCTCCTCCTCGTTCAAGGTGGCCCACGTTCGTATGTACGACGTCCCGATATCGTTCTCAAGCCCCGCCGAGGCGCTGATGAAGCTCGCAGCGTCGGCCCGCACGAAGATGTCGGTCAGGTGGTTGAAGTCCCGGGACTCGACCTCGTCGACCACGATCGTGAGCGGACGCATCTCGGCGAGCCGCGTGTACGCCGCTTTCGAGACCGGGTATCGGCCGAAACGGATCAGCACGTCGATGCCCGGGAGGTCTGGCCGTCTGAAGATGTTGTCGTAGCTGTCGATGATCACCGGGTCATCCAGCTGCCGAAGGTTGCTCAGTGAGACGGCGACCACCGGGAAACCCAGGCGCCGGGCGAGATCGACGATCTCGTCCGGATACGATCCCTCACCGCACATGATGACACCGCACTGGGACGCGACCGCGGCGTTGATGCGTTCGACGAGCACCTCGGACAGCGCACATCCGGTCGATGCGACGAGCGGGTCGTGCGTCCTCCGGCCGGTGGAGAACAGCCCGGGGGGCGCGAGGTCGGGCACGAGCGGCTCCGTGAACGGGAAGTTCAGGTGCGCCACTCCGTTCGGCACGCCCGTGGCCCGGATCACGCTCTCCCGCGCTATCTGACGGGCGAACGCGACCATCTCAGGCGAGGCGGCGGGCAATGGCATCTCGTGGAAGAAGACGGTCATGTCGCCGAACATCTTGAGCTGGTCGGTGGTCTGAGTCGCTCCGAGACCCCGCATCTGGTGCGGCCTATCCGCAGTGAGGACGATGAGGGGCACCCGTGCGGCCGCCGCCTCGCAGATCGCCGGGTAGTAGTTGGCCGCCGCGGTCCCGGACGTGCACAGCAAGCACACGGGTGTCCCCGCGGCTTTGGCCATGCCGAGCGCGAAGTACGCGGCTCCCCGCTCGTCGATGTCGACGTACAGGTTGAACGGGCTGCGCTCGAGCACCATGGCCAGCGGAGTGGAGCGCGAGCCGGGGGAGACCACGACGTCGCGTACCCCTAGGCGCAGGAGCTCGTCGACGAATGCGCCCAAGAACACGCTGGACGGTGCGCCGCTCATCGTGCCTCTGTCTGGAACGCGCTCAGAATAGTCTTGAGCTTCACGTCGATCTCTTCGTACTCCGCGGCAGGATCGCTCCCCTCGACGATACCGCATCCGGCGTACACGTATCCGTAATCGCGAGTGAAGACCCCTGAGCGGATCGCCACGGAGAACTCGCCGTTCCCTTCGAAGTCCACGAAGCCGAACGGTCCGCCGTAGAACCCCCGGTTGAACCCTTCCATCTCGCGGATGGCCACCTTCGCCTCCTCGACAGGGCTGCCCGCCAACGCGGGTGTGGGGTGAAGCCGGTCCCGAATCTCCACTATCGAGACATCCTCGCCCAGGGTACCCGTCACAGGCGTGCATAGGTGCTGAACGTGCCTGAGAGCGAGGATGCCGGGGTTGTCGGGCATCTCGAGCGACGAGCATGCATCGGCTAGGCAGCGGGTGAGGTGATCGACCACGTAGGCGTGTTCCCGCAGGTTCTTCTCGTCGCCCAAAAGGAACGCCGCCCCGGCCGCGCGCTCCTCTTTGGACTCGCCCGCGGCCGTCGTGCCGGCAAGGCACATGGTGGTTATGGTGCTGCCCTGCTTGCTCACGAGCAGCTCCGGGGTCGCGCCGATGAAGAACACCCCGTCGATCTCGTGCAGGATCAGTGTGCCGCCGCTTCTGGCCGCCAGAAGGTTGGCCACCATCTGGGCCGATGTGAACACGGCCTCGGTCTCCACCCGCAGCTCCCGCGCCAGCACGATCTTGTGGAACTCGCCCGCCCGTATGCGCCGGAGCGCCTCCTCGACATCGGCGAACCACTCCTGCCGGCTGTCGAGGATCAGGGTGAATGGGATCTCTTGGGCGCGAAGCGCACACGGGTTGCTCTTGGCGACGATCGTCTCCATGGCACCGTCTAGGATGGGCCTGGTGCTGTTGATTTGGACGAAGGGCCGCCCACTCTCTTCGATCAGCACGAGTTCCGGCAGCACGTAGGTGCTTCCCTCGAGCGCGCGGAACAGGGAGTTCTTGTGTTTCGAGTCATCGGGATCGAACATCCCAGCGACGAACATGATGGGAGACTTGCGGATGCTGCCCGAGAATTCATGGGGGAGGACCGTAGGGGCCTGTTCGGCCACAAGAGAACCTAGGCCGGCCACCGTGATGCGGTCATTCTTCTCAACGTAGAGGAACTTTTCTCGATAGTTCTGCTCAAGCGAACAGAACACGTCGAGGACCGCCAGGCCGAGCGGCTCGGTCTTGGTGTAGATCTTCGTCATACGCTCGATCCGTGTTCCAGTCAGATTCGGTCAGGACAAGGCTTCACCGCTACACACCCGGTGCATTATCGCAGTCCGGCCGCGATTGGCATACACTCAGCACCCCGCGCCGAAGCAGCGCTGAAACGCCCGAATCGCGGGGCTATCGCGCGCCGCCGCCGTCGGGATGCGGACCGAAGCGGGCGCCGCGATCCAGCAGGTCGATCGCGGCCATCTCCTCGCCGGAGAGCTCGAAGTCGAAGACGTCGGCGTTCTCGGCCAGGCGCTCGCGATGGACCGACTTAGGGATCGTGGTCATGCCGTGCTGCAGGATCCAGCGGATGGCCACTTGTGCGGGGCTCTTGCGGTGCGTCTCGGCGATGAGCACGAGTTCGGGGACCTCGGCGGCCCGCCCCTTCATCACCGGCGCCCACGCCTCGGTGACGATGCCATGGGCATCGCAGTAACTGCCGAGGGACGGCTGCTGCAGCCACGGATGGAACTCGTACTGATTCACCATCGGCCTGGTCTCCGAGGCCTGCGCCAGGCGCTCCAGATGATTCTCGAGGAAGTTGCACACGCCGATTGCACGCACCGACCCCTCGGCGTACGCGCGCTCCATGGCGCGCCACGTCTCGAGCGTCATCTGCCACGACTCGGGTGTCTGTGGTTGCGGCCAGTGGATCAGGTACAGATCCAGGTAGCCGGTGCGGAGGTGGCGAAGACTCCGGGCGAGCGCCTGAAGCGCGCTGTCGTATCCCTGCTCGTTGTTGCCGACCTTGCTCGTGACGAAAACCTCCTCGCGCGGCAACCCGCTCTCCGCAACGGCCCTGCCGATACCCTCCTCGTTACCGTACAAAGAAGCCGTATCGATACTGCGATAGCCGAGGTCCAGGGCCGCCTTCACGGCGGCCTCCACTTCACCGCCTTGCGCGGAGCGGTACGTCCCGAGCCCGAGCCGCGGCATCCGTACGCCGTTGGGCAGGTCTGTCGTGGACGTGATGTCGCGAAGCACGTCTTTGCCGTGCGGATGGGTGTGGAGCATGCCACCACCTCCTCTCGGGCATCATACCCACAGAGACCGGCTGGAGGGGTGATGGGCATGTTCACCGATCGTGTGCAGGCGGGCAGAGCGCTCGCCGAAACCCTGCGCGGCAGAGTCGGCCCGGATGCGCTGGTGCTGGGTGTGCCGAGAGGCGGCGTGGTGGTGGCGGCCGAGGTGGCGCACATCCTTGGTTTGGAGCTCGACGTCCTGGTGGTGCGCAAGATCGGTGCTCCCGGCAACCCGGAGTACGCGGTGGGGGCGGTGGACGAGGAGGGACACGTCGTGGGCGGCAGGACCGGATTCGCGAGCCGGTCCTACCTCGAGGAGGCCGCACGAGAGGAGCGGGAAGAGATCGCGCGCAGGCTGCGGATGTTTCGGCGCGGCCGGCCACCACTGAGCGTGGCAGGTCGCGAGGTGCTGCTCGTCGACGACGGGATAGCCACTGGGCTGACGCTGCTGGCGGCGCTCGAATCGCTGCGGCGGCGAGGGGCGGCGCGCATCGTCGTCGCCACTCCCGTGGCCGCCTCTGATGCGGCGAACAGGCTCACAGCCGCAGCCGATGACTTCGTCGCGCTGGAAGTGCCCATCGGCTTCGCCGCGGTCGGGCAGTTCTATCGCGAGTTCGACCAGACGAGTGACGCCGAGGTGGTCGAGCTTCTCAGCTAGAGCCCGGTCGGCAGCTTGCCCACTTCCAGCTCGACCACGTCGGCGCGCTTGGCCGAAGACCCGGCGATCGGGAACTGGTTGATCACAAATCCGCTCTCCGGCGCGTCCACGTACACGACCTTCGGCTGCAGCCCTGCGTCGGTCAGCGTCTGACGCGCTTGGGCCTCGTTCATGTCCCGAACGTTCGGTACGATGATGACTTCAGTGCCCTTGGATACTGTCAGTGTGACGGTCGAGCCCGTCTCGAGCACCACGTTCGCGTCCGGCCTCTGGGACACCACGAGGCCCTTGGCCACGGTGTCGCTGAACGCTTCGGTGGACGCAACCTTGAACCCGGCGCCCTCAAGAACACCCTTGGCCTCGGCGAGCGGTCTGTTCACCACATCGGGTACCTTGACCTGCTCCACGCATTGCGACACGTACAGCACGACCCGGGTGCCCTTGGGCACGTTGACGCCCATGGCGGGCTCGGTCCGGATGACGAGCCCTTTGGCGATCTGGGAGTTGTATTCGTCAACCGAGCGGTTGTAGTCGAGGTCTGCGGAGGCCAAGGCATCGATGGCCGCCGCCTCCGGCATGCTGGTGAGGTCGGGCACCGTGACCTGCTCGATCCCCGTGCTCAGGATGATGTTCACCGCCGAGCCCTCCTCCACGCGCGCACCGGCGTCGGGATCCTGGCTTATGATGAGGCCCAGCTCAACGGTGTCGCTGCTCTCGGTCGCGATCTCGCCGAGGGTGAGCCCCGCCGCCTCGAGCTCGGTCCTGGCCTGCTCTTCGGTGAGGCCTGAAAGCGTGGGCACGATCACCTTGCCGGGGGTGGAGAGCAACGCGAACGCGATGCCCGCCACGAGCAGCAGCACCACCGCGAGGCCGACCCATGCCCACGGGTTCGTCCGTCGAGTGGGGACGGGGCGGATCGCCGGAGTGGCCGCGGCCCTCGTGACCGGCGCGTGGTCGCACGC
>JAJZRZ010000200.1:0-1125 GCA_021850085.1 Actinomycetes bacterium
CCGCACGCCTCTCGCGTTGAGCAGCTCGGCGATTTCCTTGTCCGTGTACGTATCGATGAGACGGTCGATCTCCTCGACCACGGCGGCGTCCGTCGTGCGTAACTCGACACAGGACTTTGGCAGTGGTAGATCGAGCGAGCGCGTGGCCCCGCCGCCGAAGCGGATCTCCACGTGTACGGTGTCGCCCTTGGTGAGGGTGACGTCCTCGATCAGCAGCCGCAGCATGCGCTTCTTGTCCTTCATCTGCGTGTGCGGATCGTGCCACAGGCGTGGGAAGTCCGTCGCCAGGGCCAACAACTGCGCGCGCTCGGCATCATTGGCGACGCTAACATCGGCGGCGGCGGCCTTCTCATACGTCTCCTGGGCCCCAGCCAGTGCGCGCAGCTTTGCGTTCCAGTCGGCCTCGAGCGCATCGGCAACAAGGCGGTTGTCCGGATCGACCTTGAGGAAGCGGCGCTGTGCGAGTTCTGCTTCGTACTTCGCGCGCTCAACGTGTTGACGACGCAGCCGGTCCGCTTCGTCCTGACGGCTGGCGAGCTCCTGTTGCACCCCGAGGGCCACCTCGATCGCAAGCGGCGTCATCGCGTCGATGATGATATCGCCGATCGCCGCATCGAGTGCGCCGCCGTGCACCGTCTGACACAGACCGAGTTCGCCTCGGTGCAGAGGGCGGCGACCGCACCAGTAGGTGGGTATCTCTGCGTTGTGGTGCGAGTGATAGCGCACGGACATGCGCTCGCCGCAGGCGCCGCAGATCACGAGCCCCTGCAGGAGGGCGGTTCCCTCGCGGGGAGGACCCCGGTGCCGATCGGTACTCCAGGCGAGCGCGTTACCCTTCACGCGCTCGAGGTTCGACAGGTACTCTTCCCAGGTGACGTATCCGGGGTGCGTATCGCGCAGCAGGATCCACTCCGCGCTCGGGACCTGCCGCGAGGAGTACTTCCCGCTCGGCAGACGGCGGTGCTTGGTACGGCCGAACACGAAGGCGCCGGCATAGCGCGGGTTGTGGATGATCTGTCGCGCGCGGCAGTGCAGGAGCTCCGCCCACACGAGTTCGCCCTTGTGCGCGCCGCTTCTCAAACGACGCGGGAAGAGCAGTTCCTTGGCGTGGAACTCCTTGACGAC
>JAJZRZ010000200.1:1135-3071 GCA_021850085.1 Actinomycetes bacterium
AGGATGACGCGATCCTGGACGTCGTGGACGAAGCCGACCGGGACCATCTGCTTGAGTTCGCCGCGGCGGGCACGACTCAGGATGCCGCCCCGCAGGCGCGCCTTGAGCACATGCAGTTCGGCCTCGCTCATGGTGCCCTTCAGACCCAAGAGCAACCGATCGTTGAAGTGCGCCGGGTCGTACAGCCCGTCCTCGTCCAAGATCAGGGTATCGGAGAGCGCGCACAGCTCGAGCAGGCGATGCCAGTCGGTCGAGTTGCGCGCCAGGCGCGACACCTCGAGTCCGAGGACGATCCCGACGCGGCCGAGGCCGACTTCGCTCACCAGGCGCTGGAAGCCTTCCCGGTCGGCTCCGCTGGCGCCGGATTGCCCGAGATCGCAGTCGATCACCACGATCCGATCCAGCGGCCAGCCGAGCGCGACAGCCCGGTCGCGCAGGCCGTACTGGCGTTGCGTGCTCTCCGTGTTCTCAAAGACTTGGCGCAACGTCGATTGGCGAACGTACAAATACGCCAGACGCGAGAGGTGCGCCGCCGTAATCTTCTGATGAGACTCGCTGGTCATTACCATGATCGATATCCCTCGGTCGGTGAAGAACGTTCGACACGATGAGTTGAGAGAACCAGACTGGTCAGGAGCGTCGTGAGGTCGTGGCGAGGTACGGCCGAGAGCCACGGCGAGGTCATGCTGCAGGGAGCGGGTGGCTCTGGCACCGGAGAAGCTGCCGGCTCGACGGTCCTCGACGCGGTCGATGCGCGGATCACGGTGTCGAGGGCGTGGAGCCATCCGGGCATCCCTTCGCGTAGCATCAGGGCAAGGCCGACCCCGCGCGGCGATCCCGCCAGACCGGGCCGCAGAGCGTCAGTCACTCCGGCGCCGATCACTTGGGCGCGAAGTCGTTCGTACTGGACGGTGTACTGGGTGACATCGAGCGCGGTCGCCTCGACAATCACCGCAGTTTTTTTTCCTGCCGCTTCAGGTAGGGAAGCAGTCGGCGAAGGATGCTGCGCGGGTGGGCGCGGATGCCACAGCGCTCCTGCAAGAGCGCCGCCAGGGGCTCGCCGCCCGGGATGTGCCCGGACTCGCGCACCGCCTGGGCCAGGATCTCGAGCGCTTCGTCGGTGAGCTTGTGCGGTCGCTTCGGTCCGCGCTTGCGAGGCAGAAGACCTTGCAGGCCCTCCCGCTGGAACAGATCCCGGGTCACGTAATAGACCGGCCGGGAAAGCCCGAAAGACTCGGCTGCGTCGACTACCGCACGGCCGTCCTGCTCGACACTGCGCAACATCTCGTACTTGACCTGGACCAGATCGTTCGGATCGAAGAATACACTGTCGCGGAACAGCGGATCGGTCACCGCCTGCGGACGGGGGTGGACGGCGCCCTGGGCCTGCAGGGCCTGGGAACGGCGCGTGCGCGGACGTGAGCCTGATGCCATCCCGGTTCCTCAAAGCAGTCGCTCTTATCGTGTCTCTGTAATTATGATCCATAAGAGGTGGGCAATCAAGGCGCAGGGGTCGATAAGTACCGCACATCGCCATAAATGAAGGATTATATGCGAACTTCTGTTGGTCGACATGGCACCGAGCCCGAGTCACGCGGATATATTTACCAAGACACTGTGTACGTAATTTTCCTAACATAGGGTCCCCTCCCGTTGCCGCAGACACTCCGTCACGAGCGTCCGCAGCGCTCGCAGCTGATCAGTGCGGAAGCAGGCGCGACCGGCGCCCACCGTCACTACCAGATCGGGCTCGAGAACATCCGTCCACTCGACCGGCAGCGTGCGCAGCCGTCCATCGGGGCCCGCATAGGACACGCGGTCTCCGCCCCAGTTATTGCGTACCGCGAGCAGATCGAACATCTGCCCTCGCAGCGGATGGAACGGATGGGTGACAGTGAAAACTTGTGCGCCATGCTCGTCACCATATGCAATGCGC
>JAJZRZ010000201.1 GCA_021850085.1 Actinomycetes bacterium
TCGCCTCGGCCCGGAGCCACTCGTCCAGATCCGAAGGAAACCGGAACGTCACCACGGTGCGCTCGGAGGTCGGCACGCCGCCACGCGCGGGACCGGGCGGAGATGTCTTTGGCTTGCTCATCGTGCATACATCATCGCACACCGCGGCAGCCTTTTGCAAGCACATCGACTGTCGCGAGTGCAGCGGGGCACGGCCGGTAACCTGCCCGAAGAAGATCATCAGGCTGTCGGACTGACTAGGCCGCGGTTCACCGCATGGCTCTCGACACCTCGAACCTGTGGGGGACGTCGTCCGTTAGGCCGTCGCAACGAGCCGCACGTGTCGTCTCGGAGCCTCCGCGATCGGCCCACGCCGCTTCGCCGGGCGGCGCTTGCTTCGGGTCGGAAAAGCCTTCCTTCACGGGGCCTGATGTCGCCGCGCAGCTGGCCCCCCGCAGGCGTCGTGATCCTGGGGCGCGTCGGTGTGGTCGGCTAGACTCCCTGCGTATGGGAGTGGGGCGAACCAAGAAGACGAAGACCGACGGCGGTGACGCTACGGCGACCTCGTACGATCTCACCTGGCGGTACGAGTCGCGTGTCGTGGCCGAGCATCTTGGGCGCGCGAAGTACTCTGCCAGTACGACCGCACTCGGCGAACTCATATCGAACGCTCTGGATGCCGGTGCGACCAGAGTTGACATCGAGACGACCGGGAACCCGCTTGGCGGTCTCACCGGGATCGAGGTCTCCGATAACGGTCGCGGTATGACCCGCGCGGACCTCGAGGGGCGCTTCGCCGTCATCGGCGTTTCACCGGCGACGACCGGCCCGGCGACACGCCTCGGGCGCTTCGGTGTGGGTCGGTTCGCCGTCCACAGACTCGGCGAAATCAGTGAATGGGCGACTGTAGGCACCGACCCCGAGGGTCGGCGCGTCCGGAGCTCGTTCACCTTGCGCTCCGACGGTCCCGGCGCTCCGAAGGTCCAGGAACAAGTCGTCTCGCCCCGCACGCCGACCGGAACTGTCGTGAAGATCTTCAATGTGCTCGATGACGAGTTCGAGACGGTGTTCGTCGCGAAGATCCGTGCCGAGCTTCTCACTCAGTTCTGCTCTTATCTCTTGGGGCATCCGGAACACGCGATACGAGTTCAAGGCGAGGCGCTGGATGTTGCTTCGATCATCGATCAGCGCGAAATCCAAGAGCTCAAAGGGATCCCCCAGATCGATGCGCCAGTACGCCTTCATCACCTCTTGCTGCGTCGGCCGCTTGATGAGAGCCGCGTTTCTGGCCGGGTGCTCTTCACGGGCAAGGGGCGAACGGTCGCCACATGCGAAGCGGAGGATGTGGCGTCCTCGAACTACGTCGGGCTCGTCGAGTCCACGTACCTCGACTCCATCGTGACGTCGAACCGTGAAGGCGTTCTCGGGATGGATGCGGGGTTTGCGCGGCTCAAGGACGTCGCGCTTGCGGAGGTCGCTTCGTTCGGCGAGCGCGTGCGCGAAGCGAGGAAATCCACATTCCTGGAGAAGGCTCGCGAGCAGACGTTCTACCCGTTTCGCACTCCAGCGACGAACGCAGTCGTCGAGGCTAAGAGAGCGATCTTCGATGTCGTCCTCGAGCGCATGAACGAGCACGCGAATGTCGAAGGCATGACGATGAAGCAGCAAGCGGTGATCTTCCGGCTGCTGAACAGGTCGCTCGACAACGAGGACTTGCTCGAGATCCTCCACGAAGTCGCAAAGCTCACCGATGAGGATGTGGAGAAGTTCCGCGGAGTTCTTGAAAAGACGACACTCCAGTCGCTTATCAAGCTGTCGTCCGAAGTTACGGTCCGTGTGGAGTTTCTCGATTTCCTCCATGCGCTGGTCTACGGCGATTCCTCGGGCTCCGTGAAGGAGCGAAGTCAGCTGCACAAGATTCTCGAGCCGAACTGCTGGATCTTCGGGCCGACGTACCATCTCGCGACGAGCGACAAGAACTTCCGCGCCGTCATCAAGCGCCACCGCGAGGAGGCACAGTTGCCGGCAGTGCCGGACGACGACCTCAAGGCCCTTGCCGGCTCCTCGGACATCCCCGATCTCTTTCTTGCAGCGAAGCGAGAGTACCCAGCGTTGTCGTCGAATCGGCACCTGCTTGTTGAGCTCAAGGCACCGTCAGTCGCATTGGGGTGGAAGGAGTTCCAGCAGGTCACTCGATACGCACAGACAGTGATGAACTCGCCTCAGTTCGATAAGACCATGACGTCCTGGGACGTGTTCCTCGTTTCGTCGGAGATTAGGCAGGAACTCGAGTTGCACCGAAGGCAGAAGCACAAACCGCTGGGGTGGGTGAGCGAATACGAGAACGCCACAGTCTGGGTGCTCACCTGGGGCGAGATCATCGACCGCGCGCGCAAGGAGATGGCGCTCGTGCGCGCGCATCTCGAGCAAAAGTCGCGCGAGCTGAGCGTGTCGGAGTACCTACAGAAGAACTTCCCGGAAGTGTTGCAGCGTGCTCCTTCCAGGCGCGCCGAGCCTGTCGGCGCATGATGACGATCTATCATTGGTCACGCGGCGAACGAGCCTAGCTAATCAGCGGCGCAGAACTCGTTGGCTTCGGTCGCGGCGATGCGGCCGCCGGGCTCCAGGCGCGCCGCATCGAGCGTTTGATCGACAGGGATCCCCAGCAAGATCCCTGCTGGACACGGTTCGTCATCCACATGCCCGAAGATCGGGCTAGCACACTCGTGCTATTCGGGACCCGGAGCCAGGCTCGCGCAGATCGAGGCGACTCAGGCCGCCGGAGCTGCGCGCTGTCGCCAAGCACGGCGAGCGAGTACCTGGGGCGCATCGCGCTCGCGGGGCTCGCACCGGTGGACACGACGAGAAGGTGTTCGGGCTGGCCGCGCGGTAGGCGTGGAGGTCGAGACCGTCACGACTGCCGATGTCGGCCTGCTGCACGCGGTCCGGGCCACGCTCCGCGATGCGGACGACGTATACGTCGTGCGCCTTGAACCCTTGGGCGCCGAACCAAGGCGCGCGTACGGCGTGCGCTACCGCAGTAGCTGCCCCGCGACGGCGTGTAGCGCTCCTGTGCTAGATCGGA
>JAJZRZ010000012.1 GCA_021850085.1 Actinomycetes bacterium
TCAACGGTGGGCTCCATCGCCTGACAGAACGGGCACTCGGGATCGTAGAACTGGACGAAATGCAGCGGCGCTTTGTCCGAGGGACCCTCGCATCCGACCGCCCCGAAAGCGAGCGCGGAAGCGGCTGCGATGGCGAGCGATACGACCGCTAGACGCTTCATCGAGTACTCCTCCTGTCAGTGACGATGGTCCACCCGGAGACCGTGGCGGCAGAGCGCGGGTTCACGCCGCTCGGCGACGATGCCTCACCGGTCGCGCACCAGCCTAGCGCACGACACGCTTCGAGGCGGCCTGTACCTGAACGTGCACGACGCCGCCGTGCACGGTCACGGGATAGGTACGGATGTCGGCATCGGGGTGATCGGTGGTTCCCGTCCGGACGTCGTAGCGCCATCCATGCCATGGGCACGTCAGAAGATGACCGTCGAGCAGACCTTCGGAAAGCGGCCCGTACGCGTGACGGCAAACGTTCGATACGGCGAAGAAGTCATCGCCTGAGCGCGCGAGAGCGATGTCCCGCGAGCCCACCTTGACGTGGCGCACATGGCCGGACGCCATATCCTCCACCCGTGAAACCGGCACGTCGATGGGCGTGCCCGGCTCGGGGTGCTCGGCCACACCCGTCAGCTCGGCGCCGTCCTCCACGTCGTGGCGGATGAACAGGCCGCACCAGCACTTCCGAATGGCGGCAAACTGGTCCCGGTGGAAGGGGATGCACGGACAGATGATCTTCACGTCCTGCTTGGGGTCCCCGGTGCGGATGCGGCATGGGCAGTACACGTCGCCGGATTCGGCCAGGATCTCGATCTCCGAGGCGAGCACCTCGTCCACGAACTCGGTCTCGGTGTTGAACCGGTAGCCGAGCGAGGCGGCGAACGGTTCCATGTACTCCTTAAGATCGGCGATCGTCGTCCCGTGGGCGAACAGGCGGCGCGGATGCTGCTCCTCGCTCACAGCGACAGTCGCTCCTTGATGCGCCTCTTATCGAACCCGACGATGACCTCTTCATCGATCACGAGCACCGGGAACGATGTTCCACCGGAGAGATCCTTGACCACGGCGATCGCGTCGTCGCGCTCATCTCCGTGCAGCAGGTCGACCTCGATGATGTCGAACGTGACATCGTTCTCCTCAAGGTAACGGCGGGTCATACGGCAGTGGGGACACGTGGACAGGGCGAAGACCTTGACGGCCATGTGGCCTCCTTCAGCTCGAAGCGGTGGTCAGCAACCTACACCCCGGCGGTCGGCACCTCGGGTCCGTCGGTGTGCTCGACTTCGATCTTGCGCCAGTGATAGGCGTACAGCGGACCTGCCACGAGCAGCATCGCGGCGTCGCGCACAAGACTCAAGATCGCGTAGCGCCGGGCCGAGTCCTGCTGGTACTCGCGCTCCGCCTTGAGGTCCTCCTCGCTGCGCCCGCTGTCATCATCCGGCACGGCGAGAGGATATCCTGGGTCGGGGTAGACAAGATCGACCGTGCCGCTCACCAGACCCACCACGGCGATGATCACCATGATGAGCGTGATCAGGCACACAAGGTACAGATAGATGTTCCTGAGGGACCAACGATCCTTCGCCATTTTCGCTCCTTGATAGCGGCCGACGGAAGCGGAATCCCAAACGTTCGTGCATCACGAGATGTTCCCGTCGATTGGCTGCTTCTGACAGCGCACGCAGCCATCCTGCACGCTACAATCCTCGCATGCTCCACCACAAGACACCAGCGGCGCGCGCATGCGCCTGATCGTTCTAGCTTCGGGATCCTCCGGCAATGCCGCGCTCATCGAGTCCGGCGGCCGTGCCGTGCTGCTCGACGCCGGACTCTCGGCCCGGGAGACGATGCGCAGGATCGCCCTTGCCGGAGCGGGGGACGCGCGGGTCGAGGCGATCCTGCTCACCCACGAGCACGGCGACCACGTCCGCGGTGCACGAGTCCTCGCTCGCAGGCTGGGCGTGCCTGTCGTCGGAACGTCCGGGACGCTTCACGGCGCCGCGAACTGCCTGCTCGACGTGCCTGAACTCGTCACCGTCGGCCGCCGCGACGAGTTCTCGCTGGCGGGGATGCGCATCACGACCTTCGGCACGATGCATGACGCCTGCGATCCGTGCGGGTACACGTTCAAGAGCAGGAACGGCCACCGTGTGGGTATCGCGACCGACACCGGCGTGATGGCTGCCGAGGTCACCGAAGCCTTGTCGGGGTGCCACGCCATCGGCCTGGAGTCCAATCACGACGAGCGTATGCTGGCCGAAGGGCCGTATCCCCCGTTCCTGAAGAGGCGCATCGCCGGGGAGCGAGGTCACCTCTCCAACGCAGCGGCCGCCGCCGCGCTCGCGTCGCTGCGGTGGAAGGGACTCGCGCACGTCTTCGCGCTGCACCTCTCCGAGCAGAACAACACGCCCGAGTCGGCCTTGGCGGCTCTGTCGAAGACCGCCGGCGCCAAGACGGCGCTCGCAACCGTCGCGCGCAACGAGATCGCGGGGTGCTCGCTGTAGCCGGCGGCCCGTTGAGTCCCGAGAGATTGCGTCCTTGACACCAGACTTCATCGTACATACCGTATGTTGTGCCACGGTTCTCTAGACCACAACATCTAGGGCTAAGAGGGAAGCCGGTGACTCCACGGAGGAAACCGGCGCTGCCCCCGCATCTGTGAGCGGCGAGCGGGTGTCACGATATGCCACTGGCCGGACAAGGCCGGGAAGGTGATGACACAGCGACGACCCGCGAGCCAGAAGACCTGCCGCGGCCACCTGAACGCAGTACGCACGGGCGGGGTGCCCCGGCGGATCGTACGGCCTTGTTCTCCGAAGCCGCCTCGCCGTCAGCACACCCCATGAGATGTGGGAGGCCGGCGGTGGACGTCACGGACGCAGGGCAGACGGCGGGGGTCATCAAACGAGGCGGCGCACGCGTCCCGTTCGATGCCGACAAGATCCGCTCGGCCATCGAGCGAGCCGGCATCGCCGCCGGAGAGTTCGACGCCACGGAGGCGCAGCTGCTCACCGCGCAGGCGCTGAAGGTGCTCCAGCACCGGTTCCCGGATTCCGACCCCGAGATCGAGCAGATCCAGGACGTCGTGGAGCAGGTGCTCATCAGCGCCAACCATTTCGCGACCGCGCGCGCCTACATCGTCTACCGCGAACAGCGCGCGCGCCTGCGCAGCGACACGAAGACTATGGTCGACGTCGCCGCGTCCGTGAACGAGTACCTGGACCGCGAGGACTGGCGGGTGAACGCCAACGCCAACCAGGGCTACTCCCTCGGCGGGCTGATCTTGAACGTCTCGGGCAAGGTCATCGCCAACTACTGGCTCTCCCACGTCTACCCGGCCGAGGTGGGACGCGCGCATCGAGACGGCGCCATCCACATCCACGACCTCGACATGCTCGCCGGCTACTGTGCGGGCTGGTCGCTTCGCACGCTTCTGAACGAGGGGCTCAACGGCGTCCCCGGCAAAGTGGAAGCGGCCCCGCCGAGACACCTGTCGAGCGCCGTGGGTCAGATCGTCAACTTCCTCGGCACGCTGCAAAACGAATGGGCGGGTGCGCAGGCGTTCAGCTCGTTCGACACCTACCTCGCGCCGTTCATCCGCGTGGACGACCTCTCGTACGACGAAGTGCGCCAGTCGATCCAGGAGCTCGTGTACAACCTGAACGTCCCGTCGCGCTGGGGCACGCAGACCCCGTTCACCAACCTCACGTTCGACTGGACGTGCCCGGAGGACCTCGCAGGCGAGTACCCGGTCATCGGCGGCCGTGTGTGCGAGTTCACTTACGGTGAACTTCAGCGCGAGATGGACATGATCAACCGCGCGTACATCGAAGTCATGACCGCCGGTGATGCCAAGGGGCGGGTCTTCACCTTCCCGATTCCCACCTACAACATCACGCCCGAGTTCCCTTGGGAGTCTGAAAACGCCGACCTGCTCTTCGAGATGACCGCGAAGTACGGCCTCCCGTACTTTCAGAACTTCGTGAACTCCGAACTCAGCCCGAACATGGTGCGCTCCATGTGCTGCCGGCTTCAGCTCGACCTGTCCGAGCTGCTGAAGCGCGGCAACGGCCTGTTCGGAAGCGCCGAGCAGACCGGCTCGCTAGGCGTCGTCACGATCAACTGCGCGCGGCTTGGCCATCTGCACGCCGGTGACGAGATGGGACTGTTCGCGGCCCTCGACAGGCTGCTCGAGCACGCGCGCACGTCGCTCGAACTCAAGCGCAAAGTGATTCAGCAACACATCGACAACGGCCTCTTCCCGTACACGAAGCGCTACCTCGGCACGCTCCGCAATCACTTCTCGACCATCGGCGTCAACGGCATCAACGAGATGATCCGCAACTTCACGGGCAATGCCGACGACATCACGACGGCGGCAGGCGAGGAATTCGCGCTGCGCTTCCTCGATCACGTCCGCGACCGCATCACCGGCTTCCAGGAGGCCACGGGGCATCTGTACAACCTCGAGGCCACGCCCGCCGAGGGGACGACGTACCGCTTCGCCCGCGAGGACAAGAAGCGGTTCGGGGACGCGATCATCCAGGCCGGCTCACCGGAGAACCCCTACTACACGAACTCCAGCCAGCTGCCAGTCGGCTTCACCAGCGACCCGTTCGAGGCGCTGCAACGCCAGGAGCCGCTCCAGCGCAAGTACACCGGCGGGACGGTGCTGCACCTCTACCTGGGCGAACGCGTCAGCTCCATCGAGGCCTGCAAGAAGCTCGTCCGCCGTTCGCTCGAGAACTTCCGTCTGCCCTACATCACGATCTCGCCGACGTTCTCGGTGTGCCCGATACACGGATACCTGGAGGGCGAGCACCGATTCTGCCCGAGGTGCGATGAAGAGCGGACCCCGTGCGAGGTCTGGACGCGAGTCATGGGGTACCATCGCCCAGTCGCTTCGTTCAACCGCGGCAAGCAGGGGGAGTACGCGGAGCGCGTCTACTTCGTCGAGCCCGATGACTCCGGACTGTAGCCTGAAAGTCGCCGGTCTCGTACCTTTGTCCACCGTCGACAAACCGGATGCTTTGATCGCCACCGTCTTCACCCAAGGTTGTCCGTGGCGCTGCCCGTACTGTCACAATCCCCACCTGCTGGTAAGCGAACCGCCCGGAGGTGATGCGACCGGCCTGTGGACCTGGGAGCGCGTCATGGCGTTTCTGGGAACGCGTCGCGGACTGCTCGACGGAGTGGCGTTCTCGGGAGGCGAGCCCACGATCCATGCCGACCTGGTCGCAGCCATGCGCGACGTGCGGGACGGCGGGTTCGCCGCTTACCTGCACACGGCCGGCCCACTGCCGGCTGCGCTCGCACGGGTGCTGCCGCTCGTGCAGTGGGTGGGGTTCGACGTCAAGGCACCGTTCGACGAGTACAAGCGGGTCACGCGGGTCGCGGATTCCGGTTCTTGCGCGCGCGAGAGCCTGCGTCTGCTCGTCGGCAGCGGCGTCCCGTTCGAGGTGCGCACAACGGTGCATTCGGATCAGCTTGACCTGCCGGCGCTCGAACGGCTCGCCGACGACCTCGCCGCCGAAGGAATCGACTCGTGGGTGCTTCAGGCCTGCCGGACCGAGGGGGCCGGGCCGGGGATCGGGCCGAACAAGACGTCGCTCGACAGTCTCGACTCCCTGCGGAAACGGGTCCCGGCGATCTCAACGCGGTAGGGCGCCGGCTAGGGACTCCAGCCGAGAAGCATGGTGGTCACCAACAGCGTCCCAGCAAGACCGATCGCCGTCAGGGCCGCCGTCATCGTCACCAACTCGGCCGCCCTCGCGATATCCGCCCCCTTCGGCACGGGAAACTCGGCCCCGATGAGCGCTCTGTCGTGGATACCCTCGCCGTATTCCACGGGCCCGCCCAGCCGGACACCAAGGGCTCCCGAGAACAGGGCCTCGCCGTGCGCCGAGTTCGGACTGGCGTGCTTGCGGCGATCGCGAAGACCGACCGCCCACGACCGCCGTCCGGAGAAGCCGGCCCGGATCGCTGCGAGTGGAACGGCCAGCAGCGCAAGGCGAGCCGGAAGCCAGACGAGCACGTCATCCAATCTGGCCGAGGCCGTACCGAACCTCCGGTATCGCTCGCTGCGGTAGCCGGTCATCGAGTCCAAAGTGCTGACTGCCTTGTGCAGCCACGCACCGGGCGCACCCAGCAAGGCGGCCCAGAACAGTGGCGCTATCACTGCGTCCACCACGTTCTCGCCCAGCGACTCGATGGCTGCCCGCGCGATCTCGCTCTCGCTGAGACTCTCCGTGCGCCGGGCGACGAGGCGGGCGACTCGTGCCCTTGCCGCCGGGAGGTCCGTCTCTCCCAGGAGCGTGGATACCTCCCTGCCCTCGTGAGCGAGGCTGCGGGAAGCGAGCGTCAGCCACACGAGGACCGCTTCAACGGCTATGGCCACCGGCGGATAGAGATGGAACAGCCCAACGCTCAGGCCGAGCGCAGGACCGGCGGCCACAGGCACCGTGACGGCAACGAGAAGGATGCCGCCTGCCGTCTCGGCGGACCCGCACAGCCGCCGGATCGCTCTTTCCGCCTGCCCGATGAACCTGCCAAGCCATGCCACGGGGTGAAGTGACGATCGGGGATCGCCGAAGAGATGATCCAGCAGCACGGCCAACGACAGAGCGAGCGCCCGACCCGAAAGCGCCTCCGGCGACCACAGCGCCTCAAGGACCAGTTGCGTCACGACAGCAGCACGGCGAGGGCTTCGGCCACTTTGCCGTTCTCGTCAGGCGTTCGCACGCCCACACGGATCCAGCGCTCCCCAAGTCCCCGGAAGGTCGAGGCATCGCGGATCGCGATGCCTCGACCCAGCAGAGAAGAACGGACAGCAGCGGCAGTGAACGGTTCCGGAAGCTCGGCAAGCACCCAAGGCGCGCACCCTTCCATGACGTGCAACCCCGGGATCCGGGCGAGCCCTCGCGCGAGCCTCCGCCTCTCCGTGGCTATCAGCGTGCGAGATCGCTCCACGTGTTCCTGATCGGTAGCGAGACTCACTGCTGCTTCGGCCGCTATGCCGTTCACGCTCCACGGTTCGCGCAGATCCGACATACGGCCGATCCAGCTCTCATCGGCCACCACGTACCCCAACCGCAGTCCGGGAACGCAGAACGTCTTGGTCAGCGATGCGATGACGCACACGCTACCACGAGCATCCGGGACCAGTGACTCCGCGGACAGGGTACTGCCGTGCACAGGGTCAGCGGAGAGCGCCAAGAAGGACTCGTCCACCATCAGGTTGCAGCCGCCTGCCGCCATACTCAGGAGGTGATCACGCGGCGTGAAGTGTCCGGTCGGGTTGTTCGGTTGGGCCACTACCACCAGATCGTCTTCACACATGGCGGGCAGGTATCTCGGAGTGCGCCAGGAACCGTTCTCGCGCTGAAGCGCCATATGCTCGACCGTACAGCCGGCGGCAGCCGCAGCGGTCTCGTACTCGGAATAGCAGGGGTCGAACACGATCACTCGCCTTGGCGCAAGGGCTCGGACCGCAAGGGAGATGAGCTCGCTCGCGCCATTGCCTATCAAGAGGCGTTCCACGGGGACTCCAAGCCTTTGCGCCCACGCGCACCGGGCACTCCTGGCATCCGGTTCCGGATAGCGCTGCGCGAGGCTTCTCGCACGAGCGAACACCGCGTCGAGCGAGGCGGGAGCGCCCAATGGGTTGATATTGACGCTTGCGTCTATCGCGGAGCTCGGCGAGCCTCCATGATCGAATCTCATCGGGGGCCTTTGCATGGTACGAACAAAAGGGGGCCGGAGCCCGTGTATCTCCAGTGTACGCTTGAGCCTGACAGTGCGTTCCAGTACGTTTCGACTCGAAACGCTTCTCGCGGCCGGACCCGGAGTGTCAGGTGCCCCTCAGCGATCCATTCGAATCCATTGTCGAGGCCGCCCGTCACGGTGCCGAATGGGCATGGGCGCGTCTCGTGCACGACATCGAGCCCGCTCTCCGCGCCTACGTTCGCCGACAGAGCCGAGGCGACGTGGACGATCTTGTTGCCGAGACGTGGCTGCACGTCGCTCGGGGACTGCAACGCTTCCAAGGAGACGAGCGCGCGTTCCGGTCGTGGGTCTTCATGATCGCCCACCACCGCGTGCTCGACGAGCGCAGAAGGCTCGCTCGGAGCCAGACTCTGCAGATTGACGCCGGAGAGCTCGAGACCCTCGGCTTGCCGAGCCCTTCGGCCGAATCGGTCGTGGTGGGAAGGGCGGACGCCGACGCCATCCAGCAAGTGCTCGACAAGCTGCCCCGCGCCCAACGGGAGGTCGTGCTCCTCAGGTTCGTGGCCGGCTTCGGGGTCAGCGAGGTCGCTGAGATCGTCGGGAAGAGTCCCGGTGCAGTGAGTGCGCTTCTCCGGCGGGCGCTTGCGCGTCTTGGTAAGATTCTTGGCAAGACCCGTACGTTTTCGCCGTAGGCCATCGGTAACGTAGGTGTCATGAAGCGTTCAAGTCGACATGGTTGCGAGTGGGCCGACCGTCTCGCCGATGCGGATCCCGCCGAGCACAGCGGGGACGCGGTCGAGGCGTTCGTCAGCTCACTGCGCCTCGCGGCCGACGCCGAGCGGACGCGCTCGGACGTGAGCGAGTTCGCGGTCGCAGCAGCGACGGTCGCCGAGAACGCGAGGCTACGGAGGTCCGGGGGTCGGAATCGACCGCTCTCGGCACGATGGAGGCGACGCGCCATGCTTCAGACGTTTCTCTCTACACTGCTGGGCAAGCTCATGCTCGGTACCGCGGCCGTCGCGGTCGCGGCCACGACGGGTGCCGCTGCCACCGGCAACCTGCCCGATCCCGCTCAGCAAGCGGTCTCGGATGCCTTGGGCAAGGCGGGCATCGAGGTGCCGGCTCCGAGCGAAACGCCGGCACCCGGCGTGACCGAGACTCCGGATGTGCGCACCGCACCGGTGCTTCCCGACGAAGCATCCGACAAAGCCAAGGCTGTGACCGGCGCGGTCTTCGACGGCGATCCGAAGGACGGACGCTCCTTCGGTCAATCTGTGGCCGGCGCCGCCACCGAGACGACTACATCCGCTGGCTCACCCAAGAAGCCCGAGGTTCGCGAGGTGCCGCAGAGGCCCGAGAGGCCCGCGCTCCCGGAGCAGGCGGGCGACGCTCCTCGCCCGTAGGCCGCTGAGGCCCGGGGCCTAGAACTCGATCCCGTGCCGCGCAGGGGTCCCTCGATCGAAGGGATGCTTGCGCGGCACCATCTCTGTCACGAGGTCGGCGCGCTCGATGAGAGCCGCCGATGCCCCCCGCCCGGTGAGCACGGCCTCCATGCGTGGCGGACGGGCCTCGAGCGCCGCGAGGACGACCGCTTCGTCCACAAGATCGTAGCGGATGGCCACATTGACCTCGTCCATGATCACGATGTCGTACTCCGAGCCATGAAGAATCTTCTCGGCGATCGCCCACGCTTCGGCAGCGGCACGGCTGTCGTCGGTCGTGAGCCCCTGACCCAGCAGTCCGGTCGAGCGTACCGCCGGGCGCTCCACGAGCACACCGATGCCTTCGAGCACGTCGAGCTCGCTCGACCGCGCGCCGCCTTTCACGAACTGCACGAACGCGACCCGCTTTCCCGCACCGATGGCACGCACCGCCAAGCCGACGGCGGCTGTTGTCTTTCCCTTCCCGTCCCCGGTGTACACCTGCACCAGACCGTGTCCGCTGTCCATGTTCACCCCTTCTCCGCCCGACACCGCTCCAGCTCGACAAGCGCGTCGGCCTCCGAGCGTGCCTGCACAGCCCCGTGCGACACCGCCTCGTTCCACAAGCGGCGCGCCTCGCCTCCCGCGAAGTCCCTGTCCGGACCCATATCCCCCATCAGGATGAGCGGCCGGCCGGAAGTCACCGCCGCGTGGAGGTTGGGAAGGTTGGCCCGACCGAACGGCGTCGGGCACACGACGATGCAACACACCTCCGAGAACGACTCGGCGACCTCAGCAACCGCCGTCTCATCCATTTCGCCGAACGGGGGCAGTTCCACGAGCCGGGCGCCGAGCGCCTCGGCGACAGCCTGGTCCACGTCCCCGCGATTCAGCGCGCCGCACGCGACCGAGTGCCCGGCGAGCACGAGTTGGCGCATGAGCGAGGCGCCCGTGCCCGAGCCGCACACGAGCCCCACCCTCATGCCGCTTTCTGCCCGGGCGATGTCCTCACCGCGCAGGACCGGAGTGATGGCCACGGTACCGGTCACCGGGTCGGTCCGCACGACGGCACGCACGCCGAACACCTGCGAGATCGTCGCGGCATCGAGAGCCTCGGCAGGCGCGCGCGGAGGCAGGACACCCCCCTCGGCCACGATGCTTATGCGGTCCGCATAACGCGCCGCGATGCCCAGATCGTGGAAGACGCCGAGCACCGCCATGCCGCCATCGGCGAGAGACCGGACCAGATCGAGCACCTGCAGCGCGTGGTTGAGGTCGAGGTGGCTGGTGGGTTCATCGAGGAGCAGTACCCGCGGCTGCTGCGCGAGCGCCTGCGCCAGCGTCAGGCGCTGGAGGTCGCCGCCCGAAAGCTCGTCAACGCGCTCATCAGCCAGCCGCGCGGTGTCCGTGCGCTCCATCACCTCGCCCACCACGGCATGGTCCTCGGGCCGCAGCGACTCGAGCCTGCCGAGGTGCGCATGCCGTCCCATCTCCACGAACGCCCGCGCAGTGAACGCGAACACGGAGGGCTGCGACTGCGGCACGACCCCGATGAGCCTGGCTCGCTCGCGCTCGTGCAGGCGCACGACCGAGTCGCCCGCCGTGATGTCCCCCGTCTTGACCTCGGCACCGCCGGTCACAGCGCGCAGCAGCGTGGACTTGCCCGCGCCGTTGGGGCCGACCAGGCCGACGAACTCGCCGGGGCGCACATCGAAAGACGCCTCACGAACGACGGTCCGGTCCCCGTAGCCCACTGACACCCGCCGAAAGCACAGCGGTACGCCGTCGCCGGGCGGGATCAGGCGTCCGTTCATCGCGAGCGCTCCTTGCGCACAAGGAGCCAGACGAAGAACGGACCGCCGGCCAGCGCGGTGACGATGCCGACAGGGATCTCGACAGGCGCGAGCACGATCCTCGCAAGCAGATCCGCCACCACGAGCACGATGGCGCCCGCCAGCGCCGACGCCGGCAGCAACAGGCGGTGGCGCGGGCCCACTACGAGACGCACCATGTGGGGCGTCATCAGGCCCACGAAGCCGATGAGCCCGGAGACGGACACGGCGCCCGCCACCACGAGCGAAGCCGAGCCGAGCGCCAGCAGCTTGAAGCGCTCCACAGCAACGCCCAGCTGCCCCGCACGCTCATCCCCAAGAAGCATCAGATCGAGCTCGCGGTGGAACAGGAGGGGCACCATCGATCCCGCGGCAAGCATCGCGCCGAGCGTGGTCACGTGCCCCCACGAGCGGTTGCCAAGACCGCCCATCATCCAGTAGACCACGCTCGTCATGGATTCGCGGTCGAACACCAGGACGAACGAGGTGACCGCCGACAGCGTGTAGGAGATGGCGATTCCCGCGAGCAGCAGCGATGTGGGATCGAGCCGCCCTCGGCGGGAGGCCAGCCGCACCACGAGGAGCATCGTCAGGAGCGCGCCCGCGAACGCCCCAAGCGGGACGCCGGCGGCCCGAGCCAGGTAACTCGTCCCCAGCAGCGACAGGGAGAGCGTGGCGCCGAGCCCCGCCCCAGAGGACACGCCAAGGATGTACGGATCGGCGAGCGGGTTCTTGAACAGCGCCTGGTAGAGCACGCCAGCAAGCGCGAGGGACGCCCCGACGAGCGCGGCGAGCAGCACCCTCGGCAGGCGTAGGTCCACCACGAGCGCGTCGGCGAGCGTGGAGCCGTGTCCCGACAGCGAGCGGGACACGGCTCCGAGCACCTCACCCGGAGGAAGCGACACCGCGCCGAAAGCCACGCCCACGATGATCGCCGCGGCAAGCGCAATGGTCAGCCCCACAAGCGTGAGGGCGTGCCGGTTCCTCTCGGAGGAGGCGGTCATGCTACCGGCCGAAAGCGTCCGGGTGCAGCGCCTCGGCGATCTGCCGGATCCCCTCCACGACGCGAGGTCCGGGACGGCTCACCAGGTTGTCATCGAGCAAGAACACGGCACCTCCCGAAACGGCGGCGAGGTTCTCGTACCCCGGCCGGCCGGCGATATCCGCCGGATCGCTCATCGAGCCCTTCGTTGCCAGGTAGACCGCGGGGTCCGCCGCCAGGAGCTGTTCCACCGAATAGGGCACGTAGCCCTCCTCGGTCACGACGTTCTCTCCGCCAGCGTACTCGATCAGCTCGTTCAGCAGCGTACCACCACCCACCGTGAACAGCGGTTCCTGCGCGATCTCGAGGAAGCAGCGCACGGGCACGCTCCCGACCTTCTCGCCGATCTCCGCGAGATCGGCCTCCATCTTGACCACGAGCTCTTCTGCGGCAGGAGTCTCGCCGATGGCGGCACCCACTGTGCGGATCGACTGGAACAGCGCGTCCACCGTCTGCGGGTCCACCGCGACCACCGCGGCGCCGAGCGCCTCAAGCTGCTCGATGATCTCGGCCTGCACGCCGGTCGTCACCACAACGAGGTCGGGGTCGAGCGCGGTGATCGCCTCGAGGTTCGGCGTCATGAAGTCGCCCACCTTCTCGATCCCGGTCACCTCCGCGGGGTAGTCGCAGTACGAGGTGACGCCGACGAGCCGGTCGAGCGCTCCGAGGCCCGCGACGATCTCGGTGTTCGCGGGCGCGAGACTCACGATCCGCTCCGGCCGCGCGTCGATGGTGACCTCGCGTCCGGCGTCGTCGGTGACAGTCGCCGGGAAGGCGGCTTCGATCTGCGCCGCCTCCTCGGGCGGCTCCGCCGCGCCGCCGCATCCTGTCAGCGCGCCCAGCATGAGCGTCGCCGCGAGCGCCGCGATGAGCAGCCGTGCCATGATGCTGTGTCGTGCCATGGTGCCTCCTTGCGTCTCGAGCATCGGTCACTCCGGCCGAAGAAGACGCGCCCCGAGAATCGAAAAGACCCTCGCGGTGGCGAAGGTCTCTTGGTCTCGAGGGTGGTGTCGGAGCGCCGGGATCGAGCGCTGCGAGTGTGCCTCGAACCACGAAGGCCGCGTCGCCGTGTGTAGGCAGGTCTCCTGGCTTCGGAGCTACATCCGCTCCGTCACAGTGGCGGGTCCGCGCCGGTCTCGCACCGGCTTCCCTATTCTCCCGAAGTCGCCCCCGGGCACCTACACCGTCTTCGGTTGTCGCCAGCCATCATAGACCCCTCGGCGGCAGATGCAAGTCCGGTACGAAAAGCGTCGGGTTACAATGAGCACACATCAATCGCGCAAAGCCGACAGAGGGGCAGGCTTGGACATCTTCCAGAAGGCGTTGGACTTCACTGAAGCACGCGTCGCCCGCGAGTCAGGCTACTACCCGTATTTCAAAGTGATCGAGTCCGAGTCCGATTCGCGGGTACTCGTGGACGGACGCGAGCTCGTGATGCTCGGCTCGAACAACTACCTCGGTCTCACGACCCACCCGCATGTACGCGAACGAGCAGCCGAGGCGCTGGCACGGTACGGCACGTCGTGCACCGGCTCGAGGCTGCTCAACGGCAACCTCGACATCCACGAACAGCTCGAGCACCGACTCGCGGAGTTCGTGGGCAAAGAGGCGTGTCTGGTCTTCTCCACCGGTTTCGGCGCGAACATCGGCACTATCTCGGCTGTGGTGGGCAGGCACGACACGGTCGTGATCGACAAGGACGACCACGCGAGCATCTACGACGGCTGCAAGCTCTCGTACGGCAAGGTGGAGCGCTTCGAGCACAACGACGTCGCAAGTCTGCGCGCCGCGCTCGAGCGCGCGAGCGGCAACGGCAACGGGCACGGAGGCATGCTCGTCGTGGTGGACGGAGTCTTTTCGATGGAGGGCGACATCGCGCCGCTTCCCGAGATGATCCCGGTCCTGAAGGAGTTCGGCGCGCGCCTGATGGTCGACGACGCGCACGCCTCGGGCGTACTCGGCCCGAAAGGGGATGGCACCGCGGCCCACTTCGGCGTCACGAAAGACGCGGACCTCATCATGGGCACGTTCTCCAAGAGCTTCGCCTCCCTCGGCGGCTTCATCGCGGGCGACGCTCTCGTGATCGACTTCATCAAGCACAATTCGCGACCCTTCATCTTCTCGGCGGCCATGGCGCCGCCCTCGGTGGGGGCCTGCCTCGGCGCACTCGACGTCATGGAGGCCGAGCCTCGGCACCGTGAGCGCCTCTGGGAGATCGTGCGGATGATGCAGCGTGGCTACCGCGAGCTCGGCTTCAACACCGGGACGAGCGAGACACCGGTGATCCCGATCATCCTGGGCGACGAGATGCTCGTGTTCGAGTTCTGGCGCCGCCTGCTCGAAGCCGGCATCTTCGTGAACCCAGTGCGTCCCCCCGCCGTGCCGCAGGGGCGTGCGCTGCTGCGCACGAGCTACATGGCCACGCACACGGACGCGCAGATGGAGTTCGTTCTCGAGACGTTCGGGCGCATCGGCCGCGAGCTCGGTGTGCTGCAGGTGTAGCTATTCGGCGGACGCCTCGGCACGCGCGGGGCGTCGGGCGACGAGCACCACGATGACCAGCACCCCGAGGGCGAGCGACCCGACCATGCCGAGAAAACCGAGGATGTAGGCAGGATCGCCCGAGCTGAAGACCGGGCTGTCGGGGTGGAACAGGTTCGGCAGCGCGAGGATCATGAACCACAACGAGGCCGCCAGCAGCGCATCGAGCGCAGCGGGAACCTTGGGATCGTCGGCGATCAGCTGGCCCGCGAGCACGACCACCGAGCCGGCGAGCACGCCGAAGGTCATCAGCAGCCTCGGCTCGTTCCACAAGATCCCGCCCCAGATGAGCTGCATCGACAGCACGCCGAGCACCGTGTTCACCGTCCACAAGGGAATCGAGATCCACCGCAGCGCCTGCCCCCAGCGCACCGTGCCGGACGCGCCGAGCACGTAGGCGATGCCGAGGAGCCCGGCGAGCGTGAAGGTGCCCATGTTCACCCAGGTGGCCGCGCCGTGGAACATCGCGAAGCGCACGATGGCGCCGAGGCGCGCGTCGGGCGGGACGCTCATCACCGCTGCCGCGCACGCAAGCGCGGCGAGCGGGATGCATGCGAGAAGGATCGAGCGGGACTTCGCGGGAAGCGACACGGCGCTACCTCGCCTCCTCGGCCAGCCGTCGCGCGTGTTGCCACGAGGAGACGAGGAACACCCCGCCCAGCGCGATGGAGAGCGCGACGCCGATGATATCGAAGGGCTTGAGCCCCCAAGCCAGCTCGTCGAGGAACCACGGGCGGGCAAGAAGCAGGCCGTCGAGGATGATCGCCGTGTTCACCATCATGATGATCGCACGCAGCTCGGTGGGCCCGAACTTCCCGTAGCTGATGCGGAACACGCCGTCGACCGCCGTGCGCACGTACACGTGCACGCTCATGAGCAGGTAGCCGATGAGCGCGAAGGCGGCGATCTCGAGGTCGAGGTACGGCGAAAGCCCGATACCGACGATGATCAGGAACTCGTTCACCGCGTCTACGGTGTGGTCGATGTAGAAGCCGAACTTGGGCCGCTCGATCTTGCGATGGCGCGCGAGCGTGCCGTCGAGACTGTCGCCGTACCAGTTGATGATGAGACCGGCGTTCACCGCGAGCAGCCACAGCACGTTCTGGCCCGAAAGCCAGTATCCGAAGAAGCACAGCAGCGAGCCGACGACCCCGATCGCGGTCAGGCGATCGGGCGTGATCCACTCGGGCGAGTGTGTGGCAAGCCACCGCAGTGCGGGACGCTCGAGCGGACCGAGCAGCATGTCGTTCTCGCGCGTGTGCTGCTTGATGTCGGTCAGGCCGGAGGCCTCCTTCTCGGGGACGGGTGCTGGTTTCGGCGCGGTGGTGTCCATCTGTCACACCTCATCTTCCGGGATGGCGACTTCGGGCCATACGACATGGGGCATCGCCCACTGCTCGCGGTACTCGGAGATCCAACGCTCGGCTGGGGCAAGGCAGCGCTCGGCGTTGGCGCACAGCACCTCGGGAACAGCCCTCTCCCCCTCCATCGCGATGGGATCCGAGGATTTTAGTTATTATGGCGAAAAAATACCCGCCGTGTTTGGCATGCTTGGCATCAGCGATCCGGCCAAGGGAACCGATAAGCCTCATCACTCGCCGCATTTCAACTCGGGCGATGATCAGCTGGCCAAAGGCGCTTCGCTTCTTGCCGGATTCGCGCTGAACTACCTCGCTTCCAAAAAATGACGTGTGGGCGCGCGTATGGGAATTTAAAAATACGCGCCTCTCACAAATTTGTGGAATGCCGATGAATAAGCCTCGTCAAGGGGCAACGTTCATTTATGCCCAGGCGCGAAAGGCGCGGCGCTCTGTTGGCCTGCGATTTTCTTTTCTTG
>JAJZRZ010000013.1 GCA_021850085.1 Actinomycetes bacterium
ATCGTCCACCTTGACCGGCAGGAGCGAGAGGCCGAGTACGGACTTCATCGCCACAGAACTCAGCAGCGTCAGCACGAGAGCGGCGACAATCCTCTCGAAATTGTCGCGCTTCCTGCCCTCGACCAGGCGGGTTACGCGCCCTTCATGACCGGCGAGGTCGTCACCGACGCGCAGGTGACCACGGACGAGTTCGGCAACCCGGCCGTGAGCATCACCATGAGCCGAGAGGGAGCCGACGTTTGGGGCGAGGTGACAAGCCGTCTCGCGCCTGCGAGGGGGATCGTGGTGATCGCACTTGACGGCCGCGCCAAGTCGGCGCCGGCGGTCCAGTCGCCGATCCTCGACGGCAACACGCTCATCACCGGCACGTTCTCCATCGACGAGGCGCGCGGTCTTGCCGCGGTGCTGCAGTCCGGTGCGATGCCCGCGCAGATCGAGATCGACGAATCGCGGGTGGTGGGTCCCACACTCGGTCAGGACTCGCTCAACCAAGGTCTGCTCGCCGCTTTTTTGGGCCTCGTCTCCGTGGCCCTTTTCATGGCCGTCTACTACCGAGGGCTCGGCCTCTTGTCGTGGGTCGCGCTCGGGCTGTACGGAGTGATCTTCCTGGGTGTGCTTGCGGTCCTGTCCCGCTTCGGCATCTTCTCGATGACCCTGCCGGGCATCGCGGGCATGATCCTCACCATCGGTGTCGCGGCTGACACGTCGATCCTCATCTTCGAGCGCCTGAAGGAAGAGGTCGCGGCGGGCAAGACCTATCGCAGCGCCGCGAAGTCCGGGGTCAGGCACGCGATCGCAACCAGCATCGATGCGGACGTCGTCACGCTTGTGTCGGCGGTCGCCCTGTACATTTTCGCCATCGGCCCGGTTCGCGGATTCGCCTTCACGCTCATCCTGGGCATCTTCATCGACCTTGTGATCGCACTTCTGTTCACAGCCCCGATGGTCCGGATACTTGCCGAAGGACCGATGGCCAAAGTGCCGGCACTCTTCGGTCTGAAGGCGGGTGATCGGGATGCCTAGGCGCGGGATCGACTTCATGGGCAAGCGGAACGTGTTCTTCGCGCTCTCGGCCGCCGTCAGCGCGCTGGCGATAGTGATCCTCCTCGTGAACGGGCTCACCTTCGGCATCGAGTTCCAAGGCGGCACGGTGATGACGCTCGCCGGGGCGCAGGGTGTGGATACCGAACAGGTTCGCGAGGCGCTCGAGGTCGCGGGCGTACCCGACGCGCGCAATGCGGTCATCCAGCCCACGGATGAAGGCGGCTTCATCGTCAGGACCGCGGAATCGGACACGAGCGCGGCCCAGGAGGATTTCGGGATGATCGTCTCCGAGCTCGGGCTGCCCGAACAGGACGCCAACGTGACCACCATCGGTCCGGGCTGGGGCGCGAACGTGACGAACGCGGCGCTCATCGCTCTGATCGTCTCGCTTGTGGCGATTCTGGGTTACATATCGCTGCGCTTTGAGTACAAGATGTCGATCACTGCCGTGCTGGCGCTGTTCCACGACACCCTCATCGTGCTCGGCGTGTACTCGCTCTCAGGGAGGGAGGTCACGCCCAACACGATCGCGGCCCTGCTCACCATCTTGGGCTACTCGCTGTACGACACGATCGTCGTGTTCCACCGCATCAAGGAGAACGCGGCCAACCTGTCCAAGCGCAGCTTCATGGAGATGACCAACGAGTCGATCAACCAGATGCTGATGCGGTGGATCAACACCGGGCTGGTACAGATCATCCCGATCCTGGCGCTGCTGTTCTTCGGCGGCGAAACCCTGCGGGACTTCGCGTTCGCCATGGCCGTCGGCATAGGCTCGGGCGCGTACTCCTCAGTGGGTCTGGCCAGTCCGCTGTACGCGGTGTGGAAGGAGCGCGAACCCAAGTTCAAGGCGCTCAAGAAGCGATATGAGGCACAACAGAGCGTGAAGTAGCCGTACGGTTGCGGGATGCCGACGGGGCCGGTACCGCCGAGTGCGGTGTCGGCCCTGACAGCTAGAATGGAGAGCATGACGGACAGCACCCTTCCGCGCGCTCGCGCGCCGTGGCGCGTGGCGTCTCCTGACGATGGCGCGGTAGCCGAGCTCATGGCTCAGACGGGCGTGTCGGCGATCACTGCGGGCATACTCGTTGCGCGTGGGATCGTGACGGCTCACGACGCGCGCCGCTTTCTGGAGCCCTGTCTTGCTCGCGACTGGCCGGCCGCAGGCGAGATCCCGGGCCTTGCCGAGGCTGCTTGGTCAGTGGCCGAGGCGGTCCGCAAGGGCCGGCGCATCTGCGTGTTCGGTGATTTCGATCTCGACGGCATCTCCGCGACCGCGACCGCGACGCTCGGCCTGCGCGCGTTCGGCGCGAGCGTGTTCCCCGTGGTTCCGCACCGGTTCCGCGAGGGCTACGGACTCTCCGAGGCATCCCTCGGCAGGATCATCGGCCTCAGCCCGGATCTGGTCGTGACGGTGGACTGCGGAATCTCGAGCGCGAGCGAGGTCGCATGGCTGCGGGAGCGCGGGATCGACGTCGTCATCACCGACCATCACGAGCCGGGAGAGAGCATCCCGGCTGGCGTGCCCGTCGCGAACCCGAAGCTCGCCGCCGACGGCCCGCAGCTTGCCGGCGCCGGTGTGGCCTTGGCGCTCGTGCGTGAGGTCGGCGCTGTGCTCGGACACGACAACGTCTGGCTCGAACTCACCGACCTCGCCATGCTCGGGACGGTCGCCGACATCGTGCCTCTGACGGGTGCGAACAGGGCGCTCGTGGCCGACGGCCTCGCGCGGGTGCGCGCGGGTGCACGCCAGGGGTTGGCCGCGCTTGCATCGGTGGCATCCGTACCCTCCACCACAATCGAAGCCGACCAGGTGGCCTTCGCGCTCGCTCCTCGGCTGAACGCCGCGGGACGGATGGCCGAGCCGGAGCTGGCCCTCGACCTGCTCCTGACCGACGACCCGTCGCGGGCCGAGGTCTTGTCGCACGCGCTCGACGAGCACAACCGGCTTCGCCAGGCGGCCGAGAGCGACCTGTTCGACTCCGCGGTGCGCGAGGCCGGCCGGGTGTTCGCGGCGGGCGCCCCCGCGCTCGTGGTCGCGGGTGAGGGCTGGCACGAGGGCGTGAGGGGCATCGTGGCATCCCGGCTCGTCGCTCGTTTCGGCGTTCCCGCGCTCGTGTTCTGCGTGAACGGGGATGAGGCGCAGGGCTCGGGCCGGAGTGTGGAGGGCGTGGATCTCTTCAGCGAAGTGGGCGCGCTGTCGCACATTCTCACTCGCTACGGCGGGCACGAGATGGCGGTGGGAGTGACGCTGCCAACAGCTTCGCTGCCCGCCTTTCGCGAGGCTTTGTGCGAGCGATTGGCACGCCTGCCCCACGAGGACCTCGTGCGAGGACTGCCGATCGATGCCGAGGTCCCGCTCGACGCCCTATCGCGCGAAATGGCGGCCGAGCTGGCGCTGCTCGGGCCGTTCGGCTTCGGCAATCGCAGGCCGCTGCTTGCTGTGCGCGGCGTCTTCATGAACGGCCGCAAGCGGGTGGGCAAGGCCGAAGAGCACCTCAGGTTCACAGCGTACGATGGGGTGGCGGCCGTGCCCGCGATCGCGTTCCGGTGCCCGGAGATCGCCACCCTCGCGGACACTGAAACCGCCAGCGACATAGCCTTCGAGCTCGCGGTCGACGAGTGGCGCGGCGTCGAACGCGTGCAGATGCTCGTCCGCGACGTCCAAGTCCGTGTGCCGTCGCCCGAGGCGCCCGCAGCCGAGCTCGTGGAGGACCTTTTCGAGCACGCCGAGGAGATCTTGGCGCGGGGGGAGTACGCGGGCATCGGCGATGCCGAGCAGTTCCACACAAAGCTCGCGGGCGTGACGTTCGAGGGGCGGCAGCAGGTGGTGGCGCGTCTTGTGCCGGGAACGCCGCTGCGCGTCGAGCGGCAGCCACGCAACGAGTATGACGCGAACGCCTGCGCCGTGTTCGACCCCTTCGGCGATCACGTGGGCTTTCTCAACAGGCGCTTGGCCGAGGCGCTCGCTCCGGTGATCGACGCAGGCGTGGAATACGACGTGGAAGTCACCGAGGTCACCGGAGGCGAGGACGGTGGCTCGCTGGGGGTGAACGTCATCATGGCGCGCCGGGGTTCGGACCAGACCGAGGACGCCGAGCGGCGTCGGCTCGCCCTTGAGCGGCGCGCCGAGCTGGCCGGCTTGGAGCCCGCCGCGCTCGACGCCGCGCTCGCGGGCCACCTCATCGGCGGACGCGCGTTGCACGAGGCGCAGAAGCAGGCGCTCGTCCACCTTGCCGAGGGCCGTTCAGTCCTCACCGTCATGGCCACAGGGCGTGGGAAATCGCTCATCTTCCATCTGCACGCGGCGCGCGAGGCGATCGCCCGTTCGGCGGCCTCGGTCTTCGTCTACCCGCTTCGCGCTCTCGTGGCCGACCAGTCGTTCCATCTCGAGAGTTCGTTTGCCGAGATCGGATGTCGCGTGTCAACGCTCACCGGAGAGACACCGGTCGCCCGGCGCGACGCGATCTTCGAGGGGCTCGCAGGCACGACGGTAGATGTCGTGCTCACCACGCCCGAGTTCCTGGACCACCACGCCGCGCGTTTCGCCGCCACCGGCAGGGTGAGGTTCGTGGTGGTGGACGAGGCACATCACGTGGGCCTTGCGCGCGCCGGCCATCGGCCCGCGTACGGGCGGCTCGGCCAGGCGCTCGAGGTGCTCGGGCGCCCCACCGTGCTCGCCGTGACGGCGACGGCTCCCGATGAGGTGACCGACACGATCTGTTCCTCGCTCGGCGTGAGCGAGGTCGTCCTGGACGCCACAGTACGCGACAACCTCCGCATCGCCGACGTCCGCGGAGCGAACGACAAGCTCTCCCGCATCGCGGCGCTCGGCGCCGGCGGCTACAAGGCGATCGTCTACGTCAACAGTCGCGAGACATCGGTCAAGCTCGCCAGGCAGCTGCGTGCCAAGGTGCCGGACCTGCTGCATCGCGTCGCCTTCTACAACGGCGGAATGACACGCGAGTCGCGGCACGCTGTGGAGCGCGCATTCCGCCAGGGCGAGCTCACCTTGGTGGTGGCCACGAGCGCCTTCGGCGAGGGGGTCAACATCCCGGATGTCCGCCATGTTGTGCTCTACCACCTGCCGATGGGGGAGGTCGAGTTCAATCAGCTGTGCGGCCGCGGTGGACGCGACGGGCAGCCCGCCTGCGTCCACCTGCTGTTCGGCAAGAACGACGCCCGCCTCAACCGGATGATCCTCGAGTCCGGAGCACCGTCACGTGATGACCTGGCGGCTCTGTACCTCACACTGAGGGAAATGGGTGGCGAAGCCGAGGCGCTCGAGGTCACGAACGGCGAGCTTGCGCAGCGCGTCAAGAAGCGGCGCGCGGCCTCCGCGCTGAGTGAAAAGGGCGTCAGCAGCGGCCTCGGCGTCTTCCGGGAGCTTGGACTGGTGGCGAGCGAAGGCACGGGCGCGTACCGGCGCCTCACGCTGCTGCCCGCGCCTGCGCGCAAGCTCGATCTCGCAGGCTCCGTCCGTTACGCCGAAGGCATCGAGGAGATCGAGGGCTTCGAGTCGTTCAAGGACCGCGCGCTCGACGCGACGGCAGAGGAGTTGCTGCACGCGTTCAATCGTCCTATCCTGCCCACACGACCCCGGGGACCCCGATGACGCGAAGAGGTCTCACGTGACCGCGACTCTCGAAGCGATCGAAGCGCAGATACGTTCGTACAACTCCTCGGCGGACCTGCGGGGCATAGAGGAGGCGTACCGCTTCGCGCTCGAGCACCACAAGAGCCAGAAGCGAAAGAGCGGCGAGCCGTTCATCAGCCACCCGCTCGAAGTGGCGATGATCCTCGCGCAGCTCAATCTCGACACAGCCACACTTCAGGCCGCACTGCTGCACGATGTGGTGGAGGACAGCAAGGTCAGCCTGAAGCAGGTCCGCGAGATTTTTGGCGATGAGGTGGCCGCCTTGGTCGACGGCGTCACCAAGCTCGGCAGGATAAAGTTCAGCTCGCTGGCCGAGGCGCAATCACAGAACCTGCGCAAGATGCTCATCGCGATGGCCAAAGACATCCGTGTCATCCTCATCAAGCTCGCCGATCGTCTGCACAACATGCGTACACTGCTGGCGCTGCCAGAAGAGAAGCGTCGACGCAAGGCCATCGAAACGATGGAGATCTACGCCCCGCTCGCGCACCGCCTGGGCATCAGCTCCATCAAGTGGGAGCTCGAGGACCTTGCGTTCTACTACCTTGAGCCGAAGAAGTTCGCGCAGATCCAGAAGATGGTGGCGGAAAGCCGCGCCGCGCGCGAGGAATACCTGCAGCAGGTGATCGACCAGCTCTCGGGCGAACTCCGCGAGATCGGTATCGACAGCGACATCTCGGGTCGACCCAAGCACCTGTACAGCATCCACCAGAAGATGACGCAGCGAGGGAAGGACTTCTCCGAGATATACGACCTCATCGCGCTGCGCGTGATCGTGGACTCGGTGAAAGACGTCTACGGCGCCCTCGGAACCGTGCACTCGATCTGGAAGCCGGTGCCCGGCCGCTTCAAAGATTACGTGGCCATGCCGAAGTTCAACATGTACCAGTCGCTGCACACCACCGTCATCGGCCCGGCAGGGCGTCCGCTCGAGATCCAGATCCGGACCGAGGAGATGCACCGCACCGCGGAGTACGGCATCGCGGCGCACTGGCGCTACAAGGAGGGGAGCCGCGCTGACGAAAGTTTCGACGAGCGGCTCGCTTGGCTTCGGCAGATGCTCGAGTGGCAGACTGAACTCAAGGACCCGCGCGAGTTCATGGAGGCGCTCAAGATCGACCTGTTCGAGGACGAGGTCTTCGTATTCACGCCGAAAGGCGATGTGGTCTCGCTGCGAAAGGGTTCCACGCCCATCGACTTCGCTTACATGATCCACACGGAGGTGGGCCACCACTGTGTGGGGGCCAAGGTGAACGGCTCGATCGTCACTTTGGACTACGAGCTGCAGATGGGCGACCGGGTGGAGATTCTCACCAACAAGAACTCGTGGCCGAGTCGAGACTGGCTGAACGTGGTGAGGACCTCCTCGGCGCGCAGCAAGATTCGAAGTCATTTCTCCCGCGCGAGTCGCGAGGACGATCTAGTCAAGGGCAAAGATGAGCTCGGCAAAGTGCTGCGCAAGCAGGGGATGGGGGTCGGCGCCAGCGCGCTCGGCAAGGCGCTCGATGCAGTGGCCAAGGACATGAACCTCTCCGAGGGCGACGACCTGCTCGCCGCCATCGGCAGCGGCAGGCAAAGCCCGAAGCAGGTTGTGACAAAGCTCATCAGGATGCTGGCCAAAGACGGGGTCAAGCCGGTTCCCGAACCCGTGGAGCCTCAGCTCCCGGTGCTGCAGCCCTCGCGAGCGGTCTCCCGGCGCAGGAGCTCGACGGGCGTTCGCGTCAAAGGCATCGACGATGTCCTCGTGCGCCTCGCGCATTGCTGCAACCCGGTTCCCGGTGACAAAATCATCGGTTTCGTGACTCGTGGGCGCGGCGTATCAGTTCACCGCGGCGACTGTCCCAATGCGCGGGAACTGGTTGCGACAAGCCCTGAACGCATACTTGAGGTCGAGTGGGACACAGGCATGTCCACGACGTATCAGGTCGAGATACTCATCGAAGCGCTCGACCGCACACGCCTTCTCCAAGACGTTTCCGTCGTGCTCGCGGACGCCGGCGTGAACGTGCTCTCGGCGGCCGTCTCCACCGACAGGCAGGGAGTCGCCTACCTTCGGTTCCTGTTCGAGCTCGGACACATGGACCAGCTGCAGAGAGTGCTCAACCAGGTACGCGCGGTGGACGGTGTGTTCGACGCGCAGCGAACGATGCCAGAGGGCGGCAGGAAGCGGGAAGGCAGGTAGCATGCACGTACGGCGACTGACGCTCGGCCAGCTCGACACGAACTGCTGGCTCATCGATGACGGGGTCGGTGGACCGTTGATCGTCGTAGACCCCGCCGACCAAGCGCAGACGATACTCGACGCTGTGGGGGGTCGAGCCGTGACGGCCGTCGTGCTCACCCACGGTCATTTCGACCATCTGGGTGCGGTCGGCGGCGTGCTGGAGGCGACGCGGGCGCCCCTGCTCGTGCACGAGCAGGACGCTGACGCCATCACCAGCACGGAGGGAACGGGCGGCGCGCTGTTCGGATTCCACGAGGTGGCCCCGCCGCCCGAGCGTCTGTTGCGTGAAGGAGACAGTGTTGCCGCCGGAGCGGTGTCACTCACGGTGGTCCACACGCCGGGGCATACGCCCGGGTCCATCTGCTTGTCCTCGGACGGACACCTGTTCACCGGCGACACGCTGTTTTCCGGCAGCGTGGGGCGCACCGACTTCCGTGGGGGCGACATGCAGGACATGAGTCGTTCGATAGCGCGTCTCGCCGAGCTGCCGGACGAGACCCGCGTGCACCCCGGGCACGGCCCGGAGACCACGATAGGCCGCGAGCGACGGGTCAATCCCTTCTTCCCGAGGACGTGAACGATGACTGACGACGTGCGAGAGACCCTGGTGTCCGAGGTCCTGGCGCTCATCGAGGCTGGTCCCGAGGGGGACGCGAGCGCATTCGACGCGCTGGCTCTGCGGGTGTTCGCGCACCAGTACGAGAACAACGAGCCGTATCGCGCGTACTGCGACGCGGCAGGCGTCACCCCGGCGGCCGTCTCCGGATGGCAGCAGATCCCTGCCTACCCGACTGACGCGTTCAAGCAGGAGATCGTCACGTCGTTCCCGCTCGAGGAGTCCGTGCTCGTGCAGCTGACGAGCGGGACGACCTCGCCGAACCAGCGGGGCCGGATCTTCCGGGACGAGACGGGAAAACGGCTCGTCTTCGCCGCGAACCGCGTGATGACGGGCGCGTGCCTGTTCCCGGATTTCGAGGCCGGCCAGCGCTGCCGCATCCTGCTCATGGCCCCGGGTCCCGATCTGGCGCCGAGCATGGGCATGGCCATCGGGCTCGACCAGACGAGACGTCACTTCGGCACCGATGACAGCATGTTCCTTGTTGGCCGGACGGGTATCGATGTTCGAGCCTTGGTCGGGGCGCTGGACGCTGCTCAGCGGACCGGTGTCCCGGTGGCGCTCGTGGGCGCGACATCTGCGTTCGTGTACTTCTTCAACGCGTGCCGCAAGAAGCGCATGCGCTACGAGCTGCCGCCGGGGAGCCGGGTGTGCGATGGCGGCGGCTACCGCGGACGCTTCGGCGTCGTCACGCGCGAGGATTTCTATACGCTCGCCCAGGAGGTCCTCGGGGTCGTGCCATCGCACTGCGTGAACACGCTGGGCATGGCCGAGAGCGCGACGAACTACTTCGACAGCACGCTGCGGGACGCGGTGCGGCAGGTGCCGGCCGCTCGCCGCAAGGTCCCGCCACCGTGGACGCGTGTGCGCGCCGTCGACCCCGGCACCGGTACCGTGCTGGAACCCGGCTCGGTCGGCCTCCTGCAGTTCTACGATCTCGCGAACCTGCCCACGGTGCTCGGCGTGCAGACGGACAACTTGGGGGCGACGATGGAGGACGGGTCGTTTGAGATCATCGGCCGCGCCAAGGTGGTCGATGGAAGGGTGCAGGAGCTTCCCAGCGAGCGAGCCGTGGGTCCGATGGGGGACAAGCGCGTGTTCCGCCTGCTCGAGTCTTATGTGAACTTCTCCATCGACTTCAAGATGGGCCGCATCACCAGCGCCGACCGGAAGATGGACTATCTCGCGGCTCGAAGCGCCGAGGAGGAGTCGAAGGGCGCTAGCCCCGAAGACGCCGCCAAGGTCGCCGCTTCGTGCCCGATAGCTGTCGAGGAGATGGTGGCCGCAGGCGATGACGCCGAGGCGCGCGAGCGGGCCGATGCGTCACTGGACGCATTCCAGACGCAGGCCCGGCGAGATACACCGCGGTGAAAGTCCTACTGCGCGCCCTGCGCTCGCCCCGCCTCGCCGTGTGGACGATCGTCGCGGTCGCCGCGTACGCGGCGGTGGCTTCGATAATCGAGCGCTCCGATTATTCGGCGCCCTATCGGACACCACTGTTCTTGGCCTTGGCGACGCTGCTCGCCTCAAGCACGGCTGCGTGCGCTTTGGAGCGGACGCGGAGGACGATCAGATCGTGGCGCTCGGACGAGGTGAGTCCGGAGGCGAGAGAGCGCGTCCTGCTCAAGCCGATGATCAGCTTGCCCACGCCGTACAGGGGTGAGCTCGTCATGGAGCGGGTGGACGGCTCGCTTCGTTCCCTCGGGATGTCCGTTCGCAGGCACGACGACATGCTCCAAGCGCGGTCGCACGCGGTGACTGTGCTGGGTAGCCCTGTGTTCCACTGGGCGCTCACGTTACTGTTCGTGGTGATCGTCCTCGGTCAGCTGACACGATCGGAAGGGCTGATGGGCATCGTCGTGGGCTCCTCCAAGCCCGACATCGAGGACTCCTACGGCAAGCTTGAGGTGGGTCCGTGGGCGGGCGGTCTGAGCGGGGCGCTCATCGGCGTTCCACGCGTGGATTGGGATCACACCGCGGGAGAGGTGAGTCGCGGAGCGAGTCCTTTCGTGGAGCTGCGCACGGCGCGCGGTGACCTGCTGGCCTCCGGCCACGTCTACGCGAATAGGCCCCTGCGCCACGGCTCGATGCTCGTCCATTCGGCAAGCCACGGACTCGCGGTGGTCGTGAGCCTGCAGACCCCCTCCGGTGCGGGCGAAAACGAGGTCCTGCTCGACTACATCCCGGGCCAGGAGCAGGTGGAACCGAACGGCTTCACACTCAGCGGGTCCGATGACGCTCCTGTCGCAAGCGTTCTGTTCGACCTGCCCCCACAGCCACGTGACGGTACCACGCGCCGGGTGCGGGTGCACATCGCATCAGGGCCGGCGTCACCGGCGGATGCGTCAGCGCGCGAGATCGTGCTCGCCGAGGGGGAGAGCGTGGATCTGGGATCCGGGGTGCGGCTCACGATCGAGCGCCTGACGTCGTATGCGAGGCTCTCGGTCGTCGACGATTGGTCTGTCCCGTTCATCTACGTGCTGTTCGCGGTGGCCGCCGTGGGACTTTCGCTGGCGATCTTCGCTCCTTACCGAACGGTCCGCGTTCTCGTGGTGGATGGTCCGGAGGGGGTTCGCGTGCACGCTTTGGTGCGGCATGGCCGCGGTGAGCCGGGTTTCCCTGCTAGAGTTGAGCGTGCATTGGCGGGTGCGGTGAAGGGCGGAGGTCATGGGCGAGACGACTGAGGTGCTCTTGATGTGGACGGCCGTGAGCGTCTATGCGCTCGCGGCGGTTCTGTTCATCGTTGGCTTCATGTTCGGTAAGGAGCGGCTGAACGCGCTCGCGCTCCTCGCCACCGCCATCGGCATCGTCCCGCATGTGGCGGCGGTCGTCGGCCGCTGGGTCCGGTTGGGGCACGGCCCGTACCTAGGCTTCTACGAGGTTATCTCCAGCTTCGCGTTGCTCGGGTCCGTGGCGTTCTTGCTCCTGGCCCTTCGTATCCAGACATTGCGGGTGGCAGGTACGGCCCTGATGCCGATCGCGTTTCTTGCACTTGGCGGGGCGATGCTTGCGCCGAAGGGCGGTCTGGACGTTACTCCGGCGCTCGCCAGCTACTGGCTCGGCATCCACGTGGCGTTCGCTAAGCTCACCTACGGGTCTCTCATCACGGGGTTCGGTCTTGCGATCATGTTCTTGTTGCGCGCCAAGCGCCCGGACCACAGGTTGCTGTCCAGGCTACCCGATGATGCCACTCTCGATGACCTGGTGTTCAAGTTCGTCGCGGCTGGGTTCATGTTCCTCGGAATCATGATCGCGGCAGGGGCCGTCTGGGCGAACGAGGCGTGGGGCCGCTACTGGGGCTGGGACCCGATCGAGACATGGTCGCTCATCTCATGGCTGTGCTACGCAGCCGTGCTGCACGCGCGCCTGACCCTCGGCTGGAAGGGCCCGCGTTTCATGTGGGCCGCGATCGCCGCGTTGCCGGTGGTGCTGTTCGCGCTCGTCGGTGTCGCGGTCGTGTACAACTCCATTCACGGAGCGTACCTGACCGGACCATAGTACTTGCGCTTGCGGCCGGACGCGGCGCCTTTGGGCCCGCGTAGCCGCCTTCGGGTGCATCGGCTACACTCGAACCCCGCAGGAACCGGCTCCATCGAAAGGCTTCCCCGTGAACGCGCGCGCACCGAAAGGCACCGCTGACATGCTCTCCGGCGTCGCCCAGGCGTGGGAGCATCTGCAGCGCACGGCGCAGGAGCTGTTCGCGCGGTACGGGTACGAGCCGGTCTACACCCCGCTGTTCGAGCACACCGAGGTGTTCACGCGTGGCATAGGCGAGGCCACCGACATAGTCTTGAAGGAGATGTACACCTTCGAGGACAAGGGAGGCCGGTCGATCACCTTGCGTCCCGAGGGGACGGCAAGCGTCGTGCGGGCAGCGCTCGAGCACAATCTCACCGCCAACGGCACGCAGGCGAAGCTCTACTACGCCGGGCCGATGTTCCGCTACGAGCGGCCCCAGAAGGGCAGGATGCGACAGTTCTGGCAGATCGGCATCGAACTGCTGGGAGCCGCCGAGCCCACCGCCGACGCCGAGGTCATCTCCGTGTTGTGGCGCTACTTCGAAGCTTTGGGGATCCCGCCCGCGAGCATGCGGCTGCTCCTGAACTCGATGGGCGACGACGCGTGCCGCCCCGCCTACCGCGGGAAGGTCGCCGCGTTCATTCGCGATCGCTCCGGGGGTCTGTGCGAGGAGTGCGGTCGCCGGGCCGACGCCAACCCGCTGCGAGCCTTCGACTGCAAGAACCCGGCGTGCGTGGGTGTCATGGCCGAAGCGCCGCTGTTGCGCGACGAGCTGTGCGGAGCCTGTGCGGCACACCACTCAGCGGTCAAGGAGCGCCTGGCCGGCCTCGGCATCCCGTTTGTGGAAGACCCGAGGCTGGTGCGCGGGCTCGACTACTACACCCGGACCGTCTTCGAGATCCAGGTGGAGGCGGGGCTCGGGTCGCAGAACGCCATCGGCGGGGGAGGCCGCTACGACCGCCTCATGCAGGAGTACGGCGGTCCGGCCACGCCCGGACTCGGTTTTGCGCTCGGCTTCGAGCGGACGCTGCTTGCCATGCAGGCCGCCGGTGTCGCGGTTCCCGCACCCCCGCGGGCCGAGGTGTATGTGGCCCGTGTCGAAGGTTCACCGGACGGCACCGTCTTCGCCATCGCGCAGGCGTTGCGCGACGCGGGCGTCGCGGCCGAGATGGATCATCAAGGTCGGAGCCTCAAGGCGCAGTTCAAGCAGGCGGACAGGCTCGGCGCACGTTTCGTCGTCATCGCCGGACCCGGCGAGCTGGAGGTCGGCGAGGTGACGCTGCGGGATATGGGCACGAAAGAAGAGACACGTGTGCCGATGGACGGGGTCGCCTCGGCGGTCGACACGGCACTCGGCGGGAGGAGTCGGACGCTTCATGCTTGATGCACGCTACTCGATCCGCTCGCACGTGGGCGGGAAGCTCAGGGCATCGGATACGGGCGAGGCGGTCACCCTCGCGGGATGGGTACACCGCCGCCGCGATCACGGCGGCCTGATCTTCGTGGACCTGCGCGATCGCGAGGGGCTCGTGCAGTGCGTGTTCGACCCGGACGCCTCGGCCGCGGCCTTCGCACTCGCGGAGCGCGTACGGCCGGAGTGGGTCGTCAAGCTCGCGGGCACGGTGCGGATGCGCCCGGAGGGAACCGTGAACGCCAACCTTCCCACGGGCTCGATCGAAGTGCTGGTGACCTCGGCGGAAGTGCTAAACACCTCCGAGACGCCGCCGTTCGAGGTGGACGCTGCGATTGAGACGGACGAGGCGCTGCGCCTCAAGTACCGCTATGTGGACATCCGGCGCCCGGAGGTCCTCGCCGCGCTCACGCTGCGAGACCGCGTGACGCAGCGCTTCCGCAAGGAGTTGGAACACCGCGGCTTCCTCGAGGTCGAGACGCCTATCCTCACGAAATCGACGCCGGAGGGCGCCCGGGACTTCATCGTGCCGAGCCGTCTGTCACCGGGCCGCTTCTACGCGCTGCCGCAGTCGCCGCAGCTATTCAAGCAGCTTCTCATGGTGGGAGGCTTGGAGCGCTATTACCAGATCGCCCGCTGCTTCCGTGACGAGGACCTGCGCGCCGACCGGCAGCCCGAGTTCACGCAGGTGGACATCGAGATGTCCTTCGTGCGCGACGAGGACGTACTTTCGATGATGGAAGACGTCATGCATCAGGTGGTGAAGGAGGCAGGGATCGACCTGCACACGCCGCTTCCTCGTTTGACGTATATGGAGGTCATGGATCGCTTCGGCTCGGACCGCCCGGACACGCGCTTCGGCATCGAGCTGAGTGATCTGAGTGAGGCGTTCGCCGCGTCCGGGTTCCAGGTGTTCGCTGGTGCGCTAGCCTCCGGAGGCGTGGTCAAGGGCATCAACGCGAAGGGCGCGGGCGCCTGGAGCCGCGGCAGGATCGACGCGCTCAATCAGCTCGCCATCGACTCGGGTGCCAAAGGACTCGCATGGATCGCCTTCACGCCGGATGGCGAGGTGCGTTCGCCGATCGCGAAGTTCCTGTCCGAACCCGAGATGGCGGCGCTCCGCTCGGCGCTCGATGTCGCGCCGGGCGACTTGGTACTCATGGTGGCCGACGCTCCCGCCGTCGCCAACGAGGTGCTCGGCACTGTGCGGCTGCGGGTCGCCGATGAGCTTGAGCTGCCGCGCGAGGGCCACAGCGCGCTGTGGGTCACCGACTTCCCGATGTTCAACTACGACGCCGAGGAGGGCCGGTGGAGCGCTAACCACCACCCGTTCACCCGCCCGTGGGACGATCACCTCACGATGATCGAGAGCGATCCGGGGGCCGTGCTGTCGTACTCGTACGACCTCGTGATGGACGGGCTCGAGATCGGCGGAGGCACGCTGCGCATCCACGACGCCGCCCTGCAGCGGCGGGTCCTCGCCGCCATGGGTCTCGATCCAGCCGACACCGAGGTCCAGTTCGGCTTCCTTCTCGAAGCCCTCTCGCTCGGCGCGCCGCCGCATGGCGGCATCGCTCTCGGCCTGGATCGCCTCGTCATGCTGCTTGCGGGTAAACACTCCATCCGCGATGTCATCGCGTTCCCAAAGACCTCTTCCGGCGTCGATCCGCTCACGGGGGCACCGGACGTGGTGGCCGGAAGACAGCTGCGGGACGTGCACCTCAAGCACGACTAGGGATGCGCCATGCCGGTGCATATGGTGGTGGCCGCCGGAACTGCGCCGTCCGCCGTCCACGTGTTCCTCCATCGCCGGTTGACCGAGCGCGTGTGCGAGATGCTCGGGCCGACAGCCGACACCCGGTGATGCAGACCCCTCGGCGAGGTGGTACCATGACGGTGCCTTGCCTTGCGTGGAATCGGTGTCAGCGGTTGAGCCAACACCTCAACTCCGGGAGCCTCACATCTCGCGAGGGAGTGGTATCCCCGTAAGGGGAAGCGCGAACTTGCGATGCGGGCACCCACCTGCCACGGCAGGTTCACCCGGCCGACCACGCAGGGCGGGGTTCGGCTTGCCATACAGGCCTGTGGAGGAAGCATGCGCAGATTCGTCGTAGCACTCGTTGCAGCACTGCTCGCACTCTCCCTTGCAGGGTGTGGAGGCGAAGGGGGCGAGGCCACGACCGAGGCGCCTCCGGTCGCCGCTCCCGCCGAGTCCGCTCCTCAGGCCGCCGCCGAGTACGTCACCGACCGTTCGGCGAACGACTCCGGCGATCCACCGGCGGCGTTCCCGTCGTTCGTGAACACGTCGACGCCGGCCGTCTTCCAGGAGAAGCTCGATGCCGGCAGGCCGATGCTCATCCTGTTCCAGGACGAGCGCCAGCAGGTGACGGGCACCTTCAGGGCGGAAGTGGATGCCGTCATGGAGAAGTACCGTGGTCTGATCGACCTGCTGGTGTTCAACCTCGCCGGGAACTCGACGGATCCTGATGTCCTCGCCTCGGTCACCTATGCGGGCGAGCTTGGCGTCAGCAGCTCCCCCTACGTCATCGTGGTCGACGAGAACGGTTTCATCATCTGGCGCAACAAGGGCTTCGCCGAGCGCGGGATCATCGAGCGCGAGGTAGAACGCGCTACCCGCTGACCGTGCGGGACCTTTTCGACGACTCAGCCGAGCGGCGCCTCGAGCACGGGGCGCCGCTCGCCGCGCGCATGCGTCCGCGAACGCTCGACGAGTTCATGGGTCAGGACGAGGCCCTCGGCCCCGGCACCGTGCTCCGTACGGCCATCGAGCTTGA
>JAJZRZ010000202.1 GCA_021850085.1 Actinomycetes bacterium
ACCCACTTCGTGTGGAAGCTAGAGGGAATCCTTGCTACGCCAGCCGGACGCGGACACGGGCTGTATGCGTTCGAGTACGAAGCGAGTTCCGTGAACGTCGCCCAGTACCTAAACGATGCGCGTCGGCGGCTCGTCAGCGGTGATCGTTCTGCGCTCGGCCCCACTCTCGTCCAGACGATCGTCCACGGCCATCTCGACGCCGACAAATCTCCTCACCAGGCGCTCTTGATCGATGCCGTCTTGTACCTCGCATCGCCTGCTTGCGGTGATGTTCCGCCCACGCTTCGCGAGCGGGCCCGCGAGCGGGCGGCGAACGCTGAGGAGTGGCTACTCTTCCCGTGCGACCCGATGCCAGACGGGGTCGGCGTGTCGGCCCGGTTCGTTCCCAACAAGCACATCTCAGCGGACATGTTTCTGCGCTTGAACGAACCTGAAGGCTCTGAACGTGATCCCGCACCGTAGCCGGAATCCCACGTCGAACCGCAAACTGCACCGGCAGAGCGTCGGCGAGGTGGTCGGCAGCTACGCGCCGAACAGGTTTCTCATTGTCTTGGAGGAAGGTGCCGCCTTGCTGACCGAGGCTGCGAGCGGTCTCCAACTTGATCGTGCGCACGCGCCGACGTTCGAGCACGAGTACTGGCACTTTCTCCAGAACGTCACGACGCTCGCAGGATTCAAATCGTTCGCATTCTCGCAGCAGTTCCTTCCGCTGTTCTCGCGCACCCTGGCGCCGGACGGCTCAAGCAAGGGATCGCTGGCGCTGACGGATGCCGAGCGGGAGGATCTCCAAGTACTCTTGAAACTGCTCGATGCGTTTGAGGGGGACGTCGGACCCGAGGACGAGCCGGACGACGTGGTCGTTATTCAGGCAGGCACGATGGATGCGGGCCTGACGCTGCGTGGAAGAACGGCTCCTTCCGAAGTCGCGAAGCTGCGCCTTCTCTTGCGGTTCCAGACGGGCGAGGAGCGCCAGATTGAAATGAGACTCGGCTCGTGCGCGATCGAGGAGTCTGTCGCGGCGATCGTCGAACATGAAGTCGCCGATGCGTTGGGGATCCCTCCGGATCCCCTACCGGAGTTCCCGTACCGGGTCGTGCAACGAGTGGTGGAGTACGCGGTCGGACACTCGGTCGCCCGTCGTATTCAGGCGGCACTCGGGACGTTGTCGTTGATGTCGGTCCATCCCGGGCCCGCCTTGCTCCGAGTCACACAGTCATATAGGGCCGCACTCGACTCCGGGCTTGATTCAGCGAAGGCGCCAATGCCGATCGGTTAGCGGGTAACCGATCGGAGTCGATGGGGTTTTCTGCGCCGCCTTGCGAGCGTTGGCTGGAGGATCATGATGCGAGGATCGCCCCGGAGGGTGGCCCATGGCGCGTCACCGCCTCGCAGATCGGGTGGTCGCTGAGCAGGACCTCGGCGAGGGAGCCTTTGAGCGGGTTCAGGCGAGCATCGATCCCGACTGGATCGACGAGGCTCTGCAGGCCACGGGGACGGCGACGTTAAGGCGGCGCCGGCTGCCAGCGGAGCAGGTGATCTGGTTGGTGCTCGGGATGGCGCTGTACCGCAACCGCCCGATCGACGAGATCGTCGCGAAGCTCGATCTGGCGCTGCCAGGTCGTCGGGGACCGACGGCAGCGCCGAGCGCAGTGGCTCAGGCAAGACGCCGCCTCGGCGAGGACCCGATGCGCTGGCTGTTCGAGCGCTGCTCGGAGACGTGGGCGCACGAGAGCGCTCGCCGGTTCGCGTGGCGCGGCCTCGCGCTTTACGGCGTCGACGGGACGACCGCGCGCGTCCCCGATTCGCCCGAGAATCGGGAGTACTTCGGCGGGTCGTTCGGCCCACAAGGCGATTCGGCTTACCCGGTGGTGCGCATCGTCACGCTGATGACGTTGCGGACGCATCTGCTCGCGGCGGCGAGCTTCGGTCCGTACGCCCGGAGCGAGACGATCTACGCGAGGACCTTCTGGCCGCAGGTTCCGGATCAGTCGCTCGTGATCGGCGACCGCAACTTCTTCGATGCCAAGGTTCTCATTCCGCTCGCCAGCCACGGCATCGCCCGGCACTGGCTCATTCCGGCAAAGAGCAACTTCCGATGGCGAGTCGTTCGCCAACTCGGTCCCGGAGACGACCTCGTCGAGATGAAGGTGAGCACGAACGCTCACGTGGCGAACCCGGCGCTCCCGGATCGATGGGAGATGCGCGCGATCCGGTACGAACGCCGCGGATTCCGTCCGCGGGTCCTGCTCACATCGCTCGTCGACAGCGAGCGTTACCCAGCGGCGGAGATCGCGGCCCTCTACCACGAGCGTTGGGAGATGGAGCTCGGCTACGACGAAGTGAAGACCAAGATGCTCGAGCGGCGGGAGTCGATTCGAAGCCGGAGGCCGGCTGGTGTCCGCCAGGAGCTCTGGGGCGTTGGACTCGCCTACAACCTGGTGCGACTCGAAATGGTGCGGATCGCGGAGGAGGCGAACGTTCCGCCGACTCGGATCAGCTTCGTCATGGCCCTCCGTCTCATCCGAGACGAGTGGCTGTGGTGCGCCGTCGCGAAGCCGGGGGCGATCCCTCGCCACCTCCGCGAACTTCGCGCCGAAGTCCTTCGGTTCGTGCTGCCGCCGAGACGCCCGCAGCGGTCCTATCCGAGAGTGGTGAAGAACAAGTTCAGCCTCTACGACCCGAAGCCGCGGGCGCCTAAGTGAGCGGCATTGGCGAAGGCGCTGGCCACGGTCGTAGCAGAGACGGTCAAGCGCGAGTCGGGCGCCATCGATGTCGTGCTGAACCATGAGTTGCCGGACATCGAGCGAGTCCACGGAGAGCGCGGCTATGTCGAGGACGGAATTCGGCGCATCTGCGGCCTGGTTCGCGACGGCCTTCGGGCGCGCATCGAAGACTTGCTGTTCGACATCCGAACGCTGGATACACTAGATCG
>JAJZRZ010000203.1 GCA_021850085.1 Actinomycetes bacterium
GACGGGATCGGCGTCGCACCGGGCGTCCTTGAGACCATCGCGCAGGTGGCAGCCGAGGGCGTGGACGGCGTAGCGAGCATCCCCGCCTCCGGCGGCGGTCTCGCCGGGGTCGTGAAGAAAGGATCGTCCAGGGGCGTGTGCGTGGAGGTCGCCGAAGATGGATCCCTCGCGGTCTCGGTCCGGATCGGTGCGCTGTACGGCAGGCCGCTTCGCGACATCGCGGGTGACGTCCAGCGGTGCGTGACCGACGCGCTGCTGACGCACACAGGGCAGTCTGTCGCGACCGTCGATGTGTACGTGGACGGCGTCGTCTTCCCCGAGCAGTGACCGAACGAGACCGGCCGGTAACCGAAGATGCTTGAACGCACGCGCGCGCGCAGACAGGCGCTGCAGATCCTCTACCAGCGTGAGATCACCGAGCAGACGGTCACCTCGATACTCGGCAACCGTTTGTACAGCCAAGAGGACGGCGAACCTTCACAGTACGCGTGGGAGCTGGCGCTCGGCACCGAGGCCAACGGCGCGGTCATCGACCGCGAGATCGAGTCGACCTCGCAGCACTGGACGCTGATGCGGATGCCGTTCGTCGATCGGAACATCCTTCGGCTGGCGGTCTACGAGATCCTTTTCCAGCCGCAGGTTCCCGACTCGGTGGCGATCAACGAGGCGGTCGAGATGGCCAAGGCGTACGGCACCGACGACTCGCCGAAGTTCGTGAACGGCGTGCTCGGCAGGATCGCTGAGGTGCATGGCTCCTCGGCGCCCTACGGCAGAAGCGAGGCGGACAAGGAAGGAGCCGGACACGGCGATGCCTGACGAGAAGTACACGTTCGAGCAGGCACGGATGCGGCTCGAAGAGATCGCGGCCGAGGTCCGCAAGAAGGACACGTCGCTAGAGAAGAGCCTCGACCTGCTCGAGGAAGGCGTGCGACTGGCGAACATCTGCACGGAGATGGTCGACCGTACCGATACGGGCGCCGACGCCGGGCACGTGGAGCCGGATGAGTCGGTTGGCGCCGATGACGTCGTCACCGCGGCCGCCGACGGCCAGTAGAAGTCTCCTTACAGGAGGGTTACCGGCCCAGCCGCCGCTGATGCGCCGGTGGTACCATGCAAGACCTAAGGTGAACCGGCAGGCGCCGTCATCAGGAGTGTGCCGTCAACGTTGAGCGACACCCCTATCCTCGACTCGGTCTCTGAACCGAGCATCATAAAGGCCTTGGAGCCCGCTGAGCTGCGCGATCTCGCCTCCGAGATCCGCCGTGTCCTTGTGCGGACCGTCTCGGTCAACGGCGGTCATCTGGCGCCGAACCTAGGCGTGGTCGAGCTCACCCTCGGGCTGCACCGGGCCCTCGACTGCCCCGCGGACAGCATCATCTGGGACGTGGGCCATCAGGCATACGTCCACAAGCTGCTGAGCGGGCGCCGCGAGGGCTTTGATACGCTGCGCACGTACGGGGGTGTGTGCGGCTTCCCTAAGCGGAGCGAGAGCGAGTATGACGTCCATGACACCGGTCACGCGAGCAACTCGATCTCGGTTGCCCTCGGCATGGCGGCGGCGCGCGACATGCGTGGCGGGGACGAGACGATCGTCGCGGTCATCGGCGACGGGTCGCTCACAGGCGGCATGGCCTTCGAGGCGCTCAATCACGCCGGACACCTCGGATCGCGCCTCATCATCGTGCTCAACGACAACGAGATGTCGATCGCCCCGAACGTGGGCGCGTTGTCCAGCTATCTGGCACGCGTGCGCCTCGACCGCCGGTATCGGCGGCTGCGTGACGACGTCGAATCCGCGCTCGCCAAGACCAGGATCGGGGCCGCCGTGGTGGCCGCGGGCGAAGCCGCGAAGGAGTCGGTGAAGCAGCTCCTCGTACCTGGAATGCTGTTCGAGGAGCTCGGCTTGAAGTATGTGGGTCCCATCGACGGTCACGACGTGGCACAGGTGCAGAACGCGGTCACATGGGCCAAGTCGGCGGACGGCCCCGTGCTCATCCACGCAGTCACGCGCAAGGGTATGGGTTACACCCACGCGGAGGACAGGCCTGACGCATTCCACGGCATCAGCCCCTTCTCAGTTGAGACGGGAGCGGTCAACGGAGCGGCCGGTGGCGCCATCAGCTACACCGAGACCTTCGGCCGTGCGCTGGTGGCCGAGGCTGAGCGCGACGAGCGAATCGTGGGCATCACGGCGGCGATGCCCGACGGTACAGGTCTTTCGTACTTCGCTGAGCGCTTCCCGGAGCGCTTCTTCGATGTGGGCATCGCCGAGCAGCACGCGGTGGGGTTGGCCGCCGGCTTGGCGCACGGCGGGAAGGTACCGGTCGTGGCGATCTACTCGACGTTCCTCCAGCGCGCGTACGACCAGGTGATAATGGATGCCGCCCTCCAGGACCTGCACATGGTCTTCTGCCTCGACCGTGCCGGACTCGTGGGCGAGGACGGCCCCACGCACCATGGCGTCTTCGATCTGACGTACCTGCGCGCCGTGCCCAACCTGATGATCATGGCCCCCGCCGATGAGGCCGAGCTCGTCCACATGCTCCACACCGCCTTGCAGGCGGAGGGTCCTGTCGCGATCCGCTACCCGAGGGGCTCCGGTCGCGGCGTGGCGCTGCCTGCGCGGCCCGAGGTGCTCGAGGCCGGTCGTGCCGAGCTGCGCCGCGAAGGAGATGATGTCGCGATCCTTGCCGTTGGCCGTATGGTGGAGGTTGCTGAGCGAGCCGCCGAGATCCTCCACGTCGACGGGCACGAGGCGCGGGTCATGAACATGAGATGGGTCAAGCCCATGGACCTCGAAGCGGTGAGCGCGGCGTCCGCGACCGCTCTCGTGGTCACCATCGAGGAGAACACCGGCCTCGGCGGTTTCGGTGCGGGAGTCCTTGAGGCGCTCGCGGACCTCGGCGCCGACGTACCC
>JAJZRZ010000204.1 GCA_021850085.1 Actinomycetes bacterium
GGGCACGTTCTTCTACGTGAGGAACGCCGAGACCGGCGCGGTGTGGTCGGCGGCGCTCCAGCCGTCGCTCGCACAGCCCGACGACTACCACGTGACGTTCTCGGCGGACAAAGCGGACTATCGCCGGCTGGACGGCACGGTGGAGACACACACGGAAGTGATCGTCTCGCCTGAGGACGACGTCGAGGTGAGACGGCTGACCATCACGAACCACGGGCGCGAGCCGATCCAGCTCGAGGTGACGTCGTATCTGGAGGTGACGCTCTCGCCGCGCGGCATGGACCACGCGCACAAGACGTTCAGCAGCCTGTTCGTGGAGACCGAGGCGATCGACGAACTCCAGTCTTTGCTGTTCACGCGGCGCCCGCGTTCGAGCGAGGAACCGCGGTACTGGGGTTTCCATCTGGTCGCATGCGAGCAGATGGAGGTGTGCGAGTGGTCGTACGAGACCAGCAGGGCCGAATTCATCGGCCGTCTGAAGACGCCCCAGAGCGCCAAAGCGATCTGGGGGGGTGGGACGCTATCAGGCACCACCGGCGCGGTCCTCGACCCGATCTGTGCGATCAGGCGACCGGTCGTGATCGACCCGGGCGAGTCCGCGCGCCTCGCGTACGTGACCGGAGCGGCGGACTCACGAGAGCGCGCGATCTCGCTTGCCGGCAAGTACCAGGACACCGCGACGTCCCAGCGTGCGGCCGACCTCGCGTGGTCCACCAGCCAAATCGAACTCCGCGATCTCGGAGTCACGCCGGAGGAGTCGGTCACGTTCCTGCGACTCGCATCCCGCATGCTGCTCACTGACCCCTATTCGCGCCTGAAGCGCCATACCGCTGTCGAGAACCGTCTTTCGATGTCGGGGCTATGGCAGATCGGCCTGTCGGGAGATGATCCGATACTCCTCGTGACGATCGAGCGGCTCGAGGAGGCGCCGCTGGCACGCCAAGCGCTTCTCGCACACCAATACTGGCGAAGCAAGGGACTCATCTCCGACCTCGTCATCCTGGTCACCAAGCCGAGTGCTTACGCCTCGGAACTGACAAACCGTCTGCGCATGCTGATGCGTACTGGGCACGCTCTGCAGTTGGCCGACCGTCCCGGCGGCGTCCACCTGCGGCAGGCCGACCAGATGCACCCCGAGGTCCGCAACCTCCTGGAGAGCGTCGCTCGCGTGGTGATCACGGGCGACAGCGGCCCGATCGCGCTGCAGCTCAACCAGCGCGCGCGTTATCCAGAACCTCCGGACCCGTTCCTCGGTTCGCGCGAGGTCGAGCCCCTCACTCCCGTTACGCTTCCGCGGCCGGAACTCGCCTTCGAGCATGGGCGCGGCGGGTTCGACCTCGAACACGACGAGTACGTCATCGTGCTCGAAGACGGCCAGACCACTCCCGCCCCTTGGGCGAACGTGATCGCCACGCCGCGCTTCGGCACGCTGGTGTCCGAGGCCGGCATCGCATGCACCTGGGCCGAGAACAGCCACGAGAATCGCATAACCACGTGGAACAACGATCCTGTCTGTGACGGAAGCGGCGAATGCCTCTACGTGCGAGACGAAGAGACCGGCGAGTTCTGGAGCCCAACGCCGCTTCCTGTTCGCACGCCGGGCACGTACATCATCCGGCACGGGCGCGGTTACTCGCGCTTCGAGCACACGTGCCATGGTGTAGGGCACACGCTCGACTGGTTCGTGGCCGACACGGACCCGGTCCGCATCGCGCGCCTGCGCCTGACCAACCTGAGCGACCGTCCGAGGAGGCTCTCGGTCACGCAGTTCATCGAGTGGAGCATCGGCGACTCGCGCAGCAAGGCGCAGCAGCGCGTGGTGACGTGGTGGGATGACGGCGCCGATGCGTTGATGGCGCACAGTTGGTTCAACGCGGACTTTCCCGGACGACCGGCCTTTCTCGCTTGCGACGGACCGGTCAGCTCCTATACCGCGAGCCGCACCGAGTTCATCGGGAGGAACAAGACGCCTGAGGCGCCGGCGGCGATGCACCGCGAGGAGCTCGGAGGGCTCTCCGGCCGCTTCCACGACAACTGCGGCGCGCTGCAACGGATCGTGGAGATCCTCCCTGGAACGAGCGTGGACGTGGTCTTCATGCTCGGGCAGACCGAGACGATCGAGGAGGCGCACCGGGTCGTGTCGCGGCTGCGTGAACCCGGGGCAGTGGAGGCCGAGCTCGACGCGGTGCGCGGGGCGTGGCGTGCGATCCTCGACACGGTCCGCGTGCAGACGCCGGACCCCGCGCTCGACGCCATGGTCAACAGCTCGACGCTCTACCAGTCCCTGGCGTGCAGGTTCTGGGGCCGGACCGCCACCTATCAGTCATCAGGCGCCTTCGGCTTCAGAGACCAGCTCCAGGACTGCCTGGCGCTGATCGACGTTCGGCCGGACCTCGTGCGCGAGCACATCATCGAGGCCTCGCGCCGGCAGTTCCCGGAGGGCGACGTGCTGCACTGGTGGCAGCCCGTCTCGGGACGGGGTGTCCGCACGCGCTTCGTGGACGACCGCCACTGGCTTCCGTATGTGGTGGCCGAGTACGTCGGCGCCACCGGCGACCTGTCGGTCCTGGACGTCGAGACGCCGTACCTCGAAGGACCGCCGATCCCGGACGGTCGCGAGGACATGTACCTGCAGCCGAACCCTTCTCTCACGGTGGCCAGCGTGTACGAGCACTGCAGGGCGGCTCTTGACCTCGCGCCGCTCGGCGCGCACGGGCTCCCGTTGATGGGGGGCGGCGACTGGAACGACGGTATGAACCGGGTGGGCATCGGCGGCACCGGCGAGAGCGTGTGGATGGCGTGGTTCCTCGATGTGGTGTTCCGTTCGTTTGCCGAGGTGTGTGACGCACGCAGCGACGTGGACGCGGCGCGTGTGCTGCGCGAGCGGGCTTCGGCCCTGGTG
>JAJZRZ010000205.1 GCA_021850085.1 Actinomycetes bacterium
GAAGAACGAGCGGAGGCGCTGTTCCTGGGCCCTGAGGTTCTCCAGCCGGGCGCTCAGATCGACGTGCTGCTGCGTGACGTCTTCCGTGCCCTCGGACTGATATTCCACAGTGCCGAGGCCGAGCACGCCGTCCACGAACGCGGTAAGGGCGTCGGCGGGGACCCTCACGGTCACCCAGCCGCGCAGGGCCTGACCGTCCGCCGTCACGTAGCCGTGCTCGTCGTAGCGGTAGATCCACTGGTCGTCGTCCGTGGCCACCTGCAGGTCCGTGATGACCGCTCCGTACTGGTCCGCCAGGCCGCGGATGGCCTCGACCGCCTCGGGCGTGCTGTCCACCTCCAGGCGCATGGTCTGCGACCGGACGATCAGGCGGTCCCGCGAGGGTGTGCTGTCCGTGCCCGGGGAGACGGGTGCCGACGGCTGCTGTGCGGCGGTGTCTTGCTTCTCGAGAGCGACCGGTGCCGCTTCTTCGGAGATGTACCCCTCCATCGACCGCTGGTCCTCCACATTGAGTGCGCAGCCGCCCAGGACGACCGCCAGCAGGGCGGCAGCCACTGCGAGCGTCATGCCACGCTCCGCATGCCCGATGCTCATCCCTGACCTCTCCTTCATGCGCTGTCCTCTCGACGCAAGAACGCCCTTCGACCTTCATGCGGACAGGTCAAAAGGCGTCGTTGTTGGCGACAGTGGATGGAGCGGTGGTCAGTCGTTTTCTGAAGCGACGATCTCCTCCGCCTTCTTGAGCTGCTTCGCGGCGTAGATCAGGAACCCGATCCCGATGACGAAGATGCCGAGGAACGCGAAGACGAGCATGTTGAACACGATGCCGGCCACGTTGTTGCCGAGAAGGAACCATCCATACATAGGGGCTGTTCACCTCCATGAGCACCCGTGCACTAGCTGGATTCTACCGTGGGCATGCCGCACGCACAACCGCGACACGCCTTGCTCCAACATTCCACTGTCAACGTCCGATTCCTGCCTGTCGTTTCACTAAGACGCGCCCTGCTGGTGGATGGTTCTGTTGCATCGCGGTCTCCCTCCGCGTGGGGCATCCGGTCACCTTGGTGGGGAAAATGCCCAAATTGTGTTGCAAAGTGGGATACAGTGGCATAGAGTTCAGAGCAAGGCGACGCCCATGGGGGCGTGGCACGGGCGCAGCGGGGAGGGCAAGGGGATGTTTCTCGGCGAGTACCAGCACACGCTGGACGCCAAGGGGCGCCTTTCGTTGCCTGCCAAGTTCCGCAGCCAGATGGCAGGCAGCTACGTTGTCGCCAAGGGGCTCGAGGGCTGCTTGTACGTGTACGCGCCCGAGGATTACGCGAGCTTCCTCACGCAACTCACCGAGCGGGGCGATTTCGACAAGAAGCACCGTCAGGTCCGCCGGTTCTTCACTGCTGGCGCGAAAGAGGACGAGCTCGACGCTGCCGGGCGGTTGAGCGTCCCAGCCGGCTTGCGCGAGTATGCCGACCTCCAGCGCGAGGTCACGGTCATCGGCAACGACGACCGCATCGAGATCTGGAACGCCGATGCGTGGGCCGCCTATAACGGCGAGACCGAGAGCCGCATCGAGGAAGTCACCAGCGAACTGGCCGAACTCGGCTTGTTGTAGGTCCTTGAGAATGGAATACCGGCACACACCAGTTTTGCTGGCCGAGGTCACACAGCAGCTGACGCTACACGACGGCTCCATCTTCGTTGACTGTACCTTAGGCGGGGCAGGACACTCGAAGCGGGTCGCGCAGCTTGTGGCACCCACCGGGATCGTGGTGGGGATCGATCGGGATGACGCGGCACTTTCTGCAGCAGCAGACACACTCCGCCTCGGCCAGCAGGAACTTCCGGCGATCGTGCTCGTCAAAGGCAACTTCGGGGACTTGGACGAGGCGCTCCTCGAGGCCCGCATCCCGTACGCCGATGCGTTCCTCTTCGATCTTGGCGTCTCATCACCCCAGCTCGACCAGGTCAGCCGCGGTTTCACCTACCAGGAGGACGCTCCGCTCGACATGCGGATGGACCCCTCATCGTCGCAGCCGACCGCGGCTGACATCGTCGATGCGTACTCCGAGGCCGAGCTCGCTCGGATCATCCGCGAGTACGGCGAAGAACGGTGGGCCTCGCGCATCGCAGCTTTCATCGTAGCCGCGCGAGGCCGTCACCGTCTCGAGACCACTGGGCAGCTGGTGGCCGTCATCCGGGCCGCCATCCCGGCATCGGCACGAAAGGCCGGCGGTCACCCGGCGCGGCGCACGTTCCAGGCGCTCCGCATCGAGGTGAATCGTGAGCTCGAGGCTTTGGACCGTGGGTTGCGGTCGGCCATCAGGTGGCTCGCGCCCGGCGGTCGCGTCGCCGTGATCAGCTACCACTCGCTCGAAGACGGCATCGTCCGCCAAGTCTTCACGGAGTTCTCCCGAGGGTGTGTGTGTCCTCCCGACCTGCCCGTGTGCCGGTGCGGGAAGACCCCGGTACTCCGCATCGTGAACAAGCGCCCGATCGTCTCTTCCGACGAGGAGGTCGAGCGAAACCCGCGGGCGCGCAGCGCACGTCTGCGGGTGGCGCAGAGGTTGTAGGAACCAAGGGGCCCCGATTCGCCAGGGTCGGGGAGAGCAGCGGGAAGGAGGCCCACGCGAATCGTGGGTGCGGCGGCACACAGACTGACAGGCAGCGCAGTTCCGGTACGGCCGGCGCTTCGGCTCGTCCCAGGGACCGGGCCGCGGCCTCGCCGCTCCGCCTCGGTGCAAGCACGCGGGGTCTTCCGTGTCACCGCCGTGTGCCTGCTGGTCATCGCCGTCGCCGGCACGCTACGCGTATCGCTTGCGGCAAGTGCGGCGGAGGCCACCATCGAGGCATGGAGGCTGCGTGCCGAGGTCAAGGCCGAACGGCTCAC
>JAJZRZ010000206.1 GCA_021850085.1 Actinomycetes bacterium
CCGAACCGGCCGGAGAGGCCGGGGTGCCTACAGCTTGATCTCGATGTCCACGCCTGCGGGGAGGTCGAGGCGCATGAGCGAGTCGACCGTCTTGGGCGTGGGCTCGAGGATGTCGATGAGGCGCTTGTGCGTCCGCATCTCGAAGTGCTCGCGGCTGTCTTTGTTGACGTGCGGCGAGCGGATCACGCAGTAGAGGTTGCGCTCGGTGGGAAGCGGAATCGGACCCGCCACCTTCGCGCCCGTCTTCTGCGCGGTCTCCACGATCAGCTTCGTGGACTTGTCCACTACCTCGTGATCGTAGGCCTTGAGCCTGATGCGGATCTTCTGATTCGCCAACTTGCTTACCTCCGCCTTTCTTGAAGGACTGAAGACTCTTGAGAAGGGCCTAGCCTTGGTCTGCGCCGCCTGCCTTGGCGACGATCTCTTCGGCGATGCTCTTCGGGACGGGCTCGTACGCTTTGAACTGCATCGTGTACGAGGCGCGACCCTGGGTGCGCGAACGCAGGTCGGTGGCGTAGCCGAACATGTTGGCCAGCGGCACCCTGCCGCGGACAAGCTGCGCGTTGCCGCGGGGCTCCATGCCCTCGATGTGGCCGCGGCGGCTGGAAAGATCGCCCATGACGTCGCCCATGAAATCCTCGGGCGTATCGACCTCGACCGCCATGACCGGCTCGAGCAGGACAGAGCCGCTCTTACGCAGCGCTTCCTTGATGCCCATGGAGCCGGCGATCTTGAAGGCCATCTCCGACGAGTCCACCTCGTGGTACGACCCGTCCACGAGCTCGACTTTCACGTCCACGACCGGGAAACCGGCGAGCACGCCGGTGGTGATCGCCTCCTGGATGCCCTTGTCCACCGCTGAGATGTACTCCTTGGGAATGGCGCCGCCGACGACCCTGTTCTCGAAGACGTAGCCCTCGCCCGGCTGCTGCGGCGTCACATTCAGCACGACGTGACCGTACTGGCCGCGGCCGCCGGTCTGGCGGATGAACTTGCCGTGGATGTCGCTGACGGGGCGGCCGGCGGTCTCGCGGTACGCGACCTGCGGCTTGCCCACGTTCGCCTCGACCTTGAACTCACGGAGCAGCCGGTCGACGATGATCTCGAGGTGCAGCTCGCCCATGCCGGCGATGATCGTCTGGGCGGTCTCCTCGTCGGTCCGCACGCGGAACGTGGGGTCCTCCTCGGAGAGCTTGGCGAGCGCGGTGCCCAGCTTGTCTTGCTCGGCCTTGGTCTTCGGCTCGATGGCGATATCGATGACCGGGTCGGGGAACACCATCGACTCGAGCAGGACCGGCGAGTCCTCGGCAGTGAGCGTGTCGCCGGTGGTGGTGTTCTTGAGACCCACAGCTGCGACGATGTCGCCAGCGTACACCTGATCGACGTCCTCGCGGTGGTTGGCGTGCATCTGCAGCAGGCGGCCGAAGCGCTCTTTGTGGCCCTTGGTGGCGTTGAGGGCGTACGAGCCGGAGCTCATGGAGCCGGAGTACACGCGGAAGTAGGTGAGCTTGCCCACGTACGGGTCGGTCATGACCTTGAACGCGAGCGCCGAGAACGGCGCCTTGTCGTCGGCCTCCCGGACGATCGGCGAACCGTCGCGCAGCGAAGTGCCGCCGACCGGCGGGATGTCCAGCGGCGACGGAAGATAATCGACGATGGCGTCGAGCAGTGGCTGAACGCCCTTGTTCTTGAACGACGCGCCGCAGACGACCGGCGTGATGGCGGAGTCGATGGTGGCCTTGCGAAGCGCGGCCTTGAGCTCGTCGATCGAGATCTCCTCGTCGCCGAGGAACTTTTCGAGCAGGGCGTCGTCGTACTCGGCAGCCGCCTCGACGAGCTCGTGGCGGTACAGCTCGGCGTCGTCGCGCATCTCGGCCGGGATCTCTTCGATCGTCGGGTTGATGCCCTTGTCATCCTCGTTGAAGTGGATCGCGTTCATCTCCACCAGGTCGACGATGCCCGTGAACCTGTCCTCTGCGCCGATGGGAAGCTGCAGCAGGACCGGTCGCGTGTCGAGGCGGTCCTTCATCATCTTCACGACGTTGAAGAAGTCGGCGCCGGTACGGTCCATCTTGTTGATGTACGCCATGCGCGGGACGCCGTAGCGGTCCGCTTGGCGCCACACGGTCTCGGACTGGGGCTGGACGCCGCCGACGGCGCAGAACACCGCGACGGTACCGTCAAGGACGCGCAAGCTGCGCTCTACCTCGACGGTGAAGTCCACGTGCCCGGGCGTGTCTATGATCTGGATACGATGGTCGCGCCAGAAGCACGTGGTCGCAGCCGAGGTGATCGTGATGCCACGCTCCTGCTCCTGCACCATCCAGTCCATGGTGGCCGCACCGTCGTGGACCTCGCCGATCTTGTGCGTCTTGCCTGTGTAGAACAAGATGCGCTCGGTCGTGGTCGTCTTACCGGCGTCGATGTGGGCCATGATCCCGATGTTGCGGGTCTTGGGAAGCGGTGTCCTCTTTGAAGCCATCAGCTCTCTTTCATCCTGAAGCAGCTCGATTGCTGGAAGCGCTACCAACGGTAGTGACTGAATGCCCGGTTCGACTCGGCCATCTTGTACAGATCCTCACGTTTCTTGACCGAGGAGCCCAGACCGTTTGCGGCATCCATGATCTCAGCGGCGAGGCGCTCGGCCATGGTCTTCTCGCGACGCTTGCGGGAGAAGCCGACGATCCAGCGGATCGCAAGGGTTGTGGAACGGCGGGAGTTGACCTCGATCGGCACCTGATAAGTGGCGCCGCCGACTCGCTTCGGCTTGACCTCCAGCGTGGGGCGGACGTTGTCCATGGCCTTCTTGAAAACCGACAGCGGGTCCTGCGACATCTTCTGCTCGATGATGAGA
>JAJZRZ010000207.1 GCA_021850085.1 Actinomycetes bacterium
GTCCTCTGCGCCGCGTTCTTGTCCGCATAGGCCAAAAGACGTAGCGCGTTGGCAACCACGAGCAGCGTAGACCCTTCATGAAGCGCGACCGCCACGCCGATCCCCGCGAAACCGAAGATCGTGGCCTGGATCAGGAACGCGACCATTCCGAGGCTGGCCCACAGGTTCTGCAGGATGATGCCGCGCGCCGCCCGGCTGAGGCCCACCGCGAAAGGCAGCGCCCTCAGATCGTCCGCCATGAGCGCCACGTCCGCCGTCTCGAGCGCCACGTCGGACCCGCCCGCGCCCATGGCGATGCCGACGGTCGCGTTCGCCATCGCAGGGGCGTCGTTCACGCCGTCGCCGACCATCGCGACACGGGTGGCCGAGCGTGCGAGCTCGGTGATGACCGCCACCTTCTGCTCCGGCAACAGATCACCCCGCGCCTCCCGGATGCCGATCTGCTTCGCGATCGCGTCTCCTACGCGCTGGTTGTCACCGGTGAGCATGATCGTCTTCTCGAGACCGAGCCGGTGTAGCTCCGCGATCACGTGGCGCGCTTCATCCCGAGGCGTGTCCATGACACCGAGCACGCCAAGGAAGCGCTCGCCGGTCTTCGCGACCATCACGGTGCGACCGTCCCGCTCGAGCCGATCGACCGCAGTGGCGACGTCCGCCGGAAGCGCGCCGTCGCGGGTGAAGAGACCAGGCTTGCCCAGCCGCACGATCTCCCCGTCGATCTGACCCTTCACCCCGAAACCCACGATGGCCTCGACACCGTGCGCTTCCAGGGTGGAGGAGCTGCCCGCCGACCGCTCCAGCGCACCCGTGACGATCGCACTGGCGAGAGGGTGGTCGGAGCTCCGTTCGACGGCGAGCGCCATGTCGAGGAGCTCGCTCTCTCGAACGCCCCGCGCAACGACGACGTCGGTCAGCTTTGGCTTGCCCTCCGTCAAGGTTCCCGTCTTGTCGAAGGCGACGGCCTTGACCAGTCCGAGCGACTCGAGATGCGCTCCTCCCTTCACGAGCACACCACCACGCGCGGCGCGGGCGACGCCGGCCAGCACGGCGCTCGGCGTCGCGATGGCGAGCGCACAGGGGCTCGCAGCGACGAGGACCGCCATGGCCCGGTAGAAGCTGCGAGCGAACGGCTCGTCGATGACGATCCAGGCGAACAGCAGCAGCCCGACGACGAGGAGGATGACGGGCACGAACACGCGCTCGAAGCGGTCGGTGAACTGCTGCGTCGGCGACTTCTGCGTCTCTGCCTCGGCGACCATCTTCACGACGCGTGCGAGCGTACTGTCGGCAGCGCGCTTCGTGACCCTCACGGTGAGAGCCGCGGGGCCGTTGATGGTGCCGGCGAACACGCGATGCTCGGATGCGAGACTCTCGGGACTCGCTGCAGCCTCGTCGGGGTCGGGCACGGGCCCCTTCTCGACCGGGACGCTCTCGCCGGTGATGGGCGCCTGGTTCACACCGCTCGTGCCGGCGAGGACGAAGCCGTCTGCGGGAATCCGCGTGTTCGGCTTCACGAGAACGCGGTCGCCGATCGCGAGCTCGCCGACGGCGACCTCCGAGTGCCGCCCGGACGCGTCGAGGCGCAACGCGGTCTCCGGCGCGAGCTTCGACAAGGCTTCGATGGCCTTGCGCGCGCGGCTCATCGCGAAACCTTCGAGCGCGTGGCCGAGCGTGAACAGGAAGAGCAGGAGCGCCCCCTCGAACCACTGCCCGAGCACCGCAGCCCCCAGCGCCGCGACGAGCATCAGGAAGTCGATCTCGAGGCGCCGTGCACGCAGCGCGATCAGCACCTCCTTCAGCGTGAACCATGATCCGAAAGCGTAGGCGACAACGAACCACGCCGGTGAGACGAGCGACGCGGCACCGAGCTTTCCGACGACCCAGCCGACGCCGGTGAGGGCTCCGCAGGCGAGGCTGAACACGAGCTCGGAACGCTCTCCGAATGGGCCGCCGTACTCGTGTTCGTGCTCCTCGAGCTTCCTCGCGGCCGCGGCCGGCGACGGCGGCTCCTCATGCGCCGCAATGCCCGCGCTCGCCGCGACCGCGAGCAAGGACTCGCGCGTGGTCGCCTTGGGATCGAACTCGACATAGAGGCGCCGGGCACCGAACGAAGCGGCCGCGTGAAGGACGCCTGGTTGCCTCGCGAAGACTCCTTCCACGAGCCTTGCCTGGCGCTCGTGCCGCAGGCCCACGGCGGGCACGGAGAGGTGCTCGAACCGCGTCCGCAGCTCGGCGCCCGCGCGCTCGACCAGCGACTCGAGCTCCTCGAGGCGTACCGTGGTCGGGTCGTAGTGAAGGCACAGCTGCGGGCGCGTCGGGTCCGCCCTGTCGACGTGCGCCTCCGCGATGCCCGGCTCTTCTCGAACGGCGCGGAGCAGCCGAGCGATGCAGGCGTCGCAAGCGCCAGCGTCGCTCGGCAGCACCAACTCGAGAGCCAGCTTGTGCTTCCTCAATCGTGTCCCCTCCGCGCGATGACAACTTCGGCCGGCGCGTCGTGCTCCGAACGATCGCGCTACCGGGACGCGGCGTTCTCTTCGCGGCGTGCGGAGGGCTCGTCCTTCTTCCTCTTGAGGCGGCTCCAGTGGGGCAGGTGATGCACCGCCAAGAGGCCAAACACGATGACGCCGCCGAGCATGCCCAAGATGTACATCCCGTACCCGACGGCGAGTCCGACGGAGGCGGTGGACCACAGTGTTGCCGCCGTCGTCAGACCGACGATGCTTCCGCCTTCCCGCAGAATGACTCCCGCGCAGAGGAAGCCGACACCCGTGACCACGCCTGCGGCGATGACGTGCGGGTTCGACCCGGTTGTCGCATGCATCGAGATGAGCGCAAAGACGCAT
>JAJZRZ010000208.1 GCA_021850085.1 Actinomycetes bacterium
GGCGGGTGGCCGGGTGGTCTCGGTGACGCGGATGCGCGTTTCGCTCGAGGCCTACTTCGCGCGTCTTCTCGCGCGCACGGCGGGGGAGGTGGGGTCTCGATGATGTCCCGTATATGGCCCATCGCGGCCGGCGTGATCGCCGACAGCATCAGGAGAAAGATCGTGTACGTCGTGTTGGTCTTCGCCGCGCTCCTGGCGCTTGCGATACCCGCGCTGCCGAGCTACGGCCTCGGCGTGGAGAGCGCGGTGTTCCGTGAAGTCGCGATGGCCCTCGCGTACCTCACCGTGCTCGTCATCGCTCTGTCGCTGGCCGCCAACCGGGTGCCGTCCGAGGTGGAGCGCAGGACCGTCTACAACGTCGTCGGCAAGGCGGTCGCCCGGTGGGAGTACATCGTCGGCACGTGGCTTGGTATCTTCCTGGTCGCCGGCGGATCGCTCGCGGCGTTCACGGTAGTCGAGATCGCGGTGGGTTATCTCACCTACGGCGAGGTCATGTGGCAACTGTGGCATGGCGCTGTTGCGATCTGGCTTGAGATGGGAGTCCTGTCGGCCGTCGCCGTTGCGGTGTCTTCGATCACGGGGCCCGTCGTGGTGGTCACCGCGACGCTGTCAGTTCTCCTCCTCGGGCATGGTCGCTCCGCGCTGCTCGGGGGCGAGGGAGCGCTTGGGCTCGCACCGTTCGTCCCGTCGCTTGAGGCGTTCAACGTGGTGAACCCGGTCGCGCACGGGTCGGGCGTGCCACCGTTGTACATGCTCAGCATGTTCGCGGTGTTCGCCGGGCTCTCAGGCATCGCGCTTGCTGTGGGAGCCGTCCTCTTCGGCAGGAGGGATCTGTGACGCCACTTGCCCGCTCGCGCGTCGTTGTCGCGGCCCTCGTCGCAGGCTTCCTCGTGATCGCCGTGGTCGGTCAGGCGGGAGCCGGCGCGGTGGCTCCGGATCCCGGCGGCACGACGACGGGCGTAGCCGTGGGCCGGGCGGCCTCCTCATACCTCACGGGGTTCAGGGTGGTCGCGGCGGCGGCGTTGTGGAACCGGGCCGAGCCGATCATGCATCGCTACTATTCGGAGGGCGGGCTTGGTCGCCAGCGCTATCTGCTGACGAGCATCGCGGTGGCGCAGTCCCTCGACCCGCGTCTCGTGCAGACCTACTACGCGGGCGCGTGGATACTGATCCTCAACGAACGGATCGCAGAGGCCATCGAGATGTCGGAGGAGGGCGTCGAGGCCAACCCGCAGGCGGGGATCCTCTGGGTGAACCTCGCGCAGCTGCGGCAGTTGTACCTCGGCGACGACCGCGGCGCGGTGGACGCGGGCATGCGGGTCCTCGAGCAAGAGACGCAGTGGACCGACGCGGTCGAGATGCACAACGGCTACTCGATCCTGGGCGCGGTCTTCCGGCAGGCCGGGCGCGCAGATCTTGACGCAGTGGTCCAGGACAGGCTCATCCGGCTGGACGCCGTGGCCGGCGACCTGCTGGAAGGGATCGATCATGACCACGACGGCGACGGCGTTCAGGACCACTAGGGGATGCCAGTGCTCCGGCCACGAGCCTACGTCGCGGACGTCACCTCGGTTGACCTCGCGTCGCTGCGGGCCGTCGGTGTCCGCGCGATCCTCCTTGATATCGACAACACGGTCCTGCCGCTCCACAAAGACGAATGCCCGCCGAAGATCGCCGAGTGGGTCTTCGGGCTCGGCAAGGCCGGTTTCCGCGTGCGCTTCGTCTCGAACAACTGGCATGCTGATTTGCGCGAACGCGTCGCGAGGTTCGGGTACGGTGTGACGGCGAAGGCGATGAAGCCGCTGCCCTTCGGACTTCGCAACGCCGCGGAAGCGCTGGGGGTGGAGCCGAGGGAGTGCGCGATGATCGGCGACCAGATCTTCACGGATGTGCTCGCAGGCAACCTTGCCGGCTGCGTCACGGTGCTCGTTCAGCCGCTGACACCCTCCGACTTGCCCCATACGGTTGTACTCCGGCACGTAGAGCGGCTCATAATGGCGAACAGAGCACCCGAGGGGTGAATGCCGAGGAGGCCCACGGCTTGGAGATCGACGGACTCACGCGACCCACAGGGGTCATCGGTTGGCCGATCAGGCACACGCTGTCTCCGGCCATGCACAATGCCGCCTACGACGCGCTGGGACTCAACTGGGCCTGCCTCCCGTTCGCGGTCCCCGACCAGCGGGCGCTGCTCGCGTTCGTGGAAGCCGCCCGGCGTCTCCCGTTCGTCGGATTCAACGTGACGATGCCGTACAAGCAGGCGCTCGCGGAGTTGTGCGATGAGGTGGCAGCGCTCGCGCAGATGGCCGGCGCGGTCAACACGGTGCACTGCGTCGACGGCAAGCTGATGGGCTACAACACCGACAGCAGGGGACTGCTCGAGAGCCTGGCCGAGGACGCGGGATTCGACCCCGCCGGCACGCCGGTGGCCGTCATCGGTGCGGGAGGAGCTGCGGGGGCCGCAGTGACCGCCTTGATGCTCGCCAAAGCGGGCAGCCTGGCGCTCGTGAACCGCGATACCGGTCGTGCGGAGGCGCTCATGGAGCGCATCGGAGACAGGATGCGGTCGATGAGCGTCGAGATACTGCCCCTTGACGGATCGGCGGCCACCGCGGTCCGCGAGGCCGACCTCGTCATCAACGCGACCCCGGTCGGTATGGGCGCCGGCGATCCGAGCCCGGTCCCGGCCGCATGGTTGCGCGACGGGCAGGTGGTTCTCGACATGGTGTATCGCGCCGGCACCACGGCGCTCGTCGCTGAGGCGACCGCCGCAGGTGCCCGTGCCTTCAACGGGCTGGGGATGCTGGCCGCGCAAGGCGCACTGGCCATCGACATTTGG
>JAJZRZ010000014.1 GCA_021850085.1 Actinomycetes bacterium
CCATGGTCTGTGAGTCTGAAGTGCGTCTGGTTACGCCAGCAGAACTCCACCTTGGGCAGACGGCCTAAAATAAAAGCCGTACCAAAAGGTGAAGTTAAAAAAGCTGGCAAAGTAGGCGTACATGTCAACTCCGAGAAAAACTGCCTTCTTTTTAACAGAGGCCAGAGTTTATTGCAAGCCTCCCCAGCATTTTTTCCGCGACAACCACGATGGCAACCATTCCCACCAGAATATTCTCCTGCCCCGGGAAAATAGGCTTGACACTCCCCAGGCCTTTCGGTATAAACGTGGCTCTTCGCCCAGATAGCTCAGTCGGTAGAGCAGAGGACTGAAAATCCTCGTGTCGGCGGTTCGATTCCGTCTCTGGGCACCATAAGAAACAAGGGGTTACGTTGAAAAGCGTGACCCCTTTTTCTTTGCCTTTTCGGCTTTTACCCCCTCAATCAGGAAAAAACCCATTGACTTTTCTCCCCCCCTTTTTTAAGATGAGAGCCTTAAAGGGGAGTAGCAATCGGCCGGAGCCATGGCCGACCTGGGCTTCGTCAGTACGGTGGTTCGCCACCCGGAGTCCAGACTGAGACCAACGGTCACAGCATGCAAGACCTTTATCCAAGAGCGTAATCGCGCCGTGGGTAAAGGTTTTTTTTTACCCCGGCCCCAACCCGACCCGGAGGTAAATACGATGAATCGACTTAAAACCACCTTCCTGTTGACCTGCCTCACCCTGCTGCTGGTCGCCATGGGCAGCGCCATCGGCGGCCAATCCGGCATGATCTTCGCCTTTTTCATGGCCGCGGCCATGAACTTCTTCAGCTACTGGTATTCCGACAAGATCGTGCTGAAAATGTACCAGGCCCGGGAAGTCACCGAAGACGTCCCAGAACTTTAGGCCGTGGTAACTCTCATCGGGCTCGGTGAAGAACGGATGCCTTCCGGTGCCCCAGTCGAAGTTGCCGCCGTCCACCAAGATGCCGCCGATCGACGTTCCGTGCCCGCCTATCCACTTGGTGAGCGACTCGATGACCACGGCGGCGCCGTGCTCGATGGGACGGCACAGGTACGGCGTGGCGAAGGTGTTGTCCACGAACAGCGGGATGCCGAGCGAGCGGCCGGCCTCAGCCAGACCGCCGATGTCCGGGACATCCAGGCGAGGGTTGCCGATGGTCTCGACGAACCACGCCTTGGTGGTGGCGTCGGAGGCCGCGGCGAAGCCTCCGGTGTCGGTGGTCTCCACGAATCGAACCTCGATGCCGAGGCGGCGGAACGTGTGCAGGAAGATGTTCCAAGTTCCGCCGTACAGCGAGGTGGAGGCGACGATGCTGTCGCCGGAGCCGGCGACGTTCAGCAGTCCGAGAACCTCGGCGGCATGACCCGAGGACACGGCGAGCGCGGCGCTTCCGCCCTCGAGTGCGGCGATGCGCTGCTCGAGCACGTCGTTCGTGGGGTTCATGATCCGGGAGTAGATGTTGCCGAAGGCACGCAGGCCGAAGAGGTCCGCCGCGTGGTCGGCATCGTTGAAGTTGTAAGCGACGGTCTGGTAGATGGGGACCGCGCGAGACCCGGTGGTTGGGTCGGCGGCGGCGCCGCCGTGGACGGCGACGGTGTCGAAACGGCGAGACGAAGCGGTCATGGCAGACCTCGTTCCTGTGTCGATGATGGTGCGGACAAGTGCCCGGCGCTAGCGCGCGGGGTGCAGAAGCCGCCCGGACTCCGCGCATGCGAGCGCAGACCCGGGCCAGGTCATCATCATGTCCATCGCCATCACGAACACACAACGTGCCATGGTGCCTCGTTCCACCTCCCTCTCGAATCAGCGTGCGTGTTAACGCGCTACATTAGCAGTCGGTGCGCGAATCCGTCCAGCCCTTCTTCGTCCGCGCCGGGTTCGGCGGTTCGGCTGTTCTTTCAGATGAAGTACATGGGCCCGGATGCCGCGTCGATCTCGGTCTGTCGCTTCGCCAGGTCCGCCAGCGTGGTTGCCGCCAGCGCGCCCTCCAGGGTGCGTGCCGCCGATTCCCAGAACTCAGCGGTCGCGGACCCGGTGGAGTGGGGGACATCCAGCGCTTGGCCCTGTACGGCGCGCACCACGTCCAGCACGGTCGTTTCGGCGGGCGGCCGCGCAAGCGTCACGCCGCCGCCGGTTCCCCTGCGTGAGTCGACGATGCCCGTTTTCGCGAGCGCGGTCATCTGCTGCTCGCCGAAGCGGCGCGGCAGCCCGAGGCGCACCGCGAGGTCGCCCGAGGCGGCGGGAGCGCCGGCCGGAAGCCTGGAGAGGGCCACAAGCATCCGCAGCGTGTAGTCGAGGCGTTGTGAGACACGCATGACTACGCTCCGTAACCTTCCCACAACGGTGTGCTGAGATAGCGCTCGCCGGTGGAAGGGGCGAACGTCACGACGACACTTCCGGCCAGTTCGGGCCTGGAGGCCACCCGAAGGGCCGCCGCCACGTTGGCGCCTGAGGAGATGCCGACGAACATACCCTCCTCGGAGGAGAGTCGCCGGGCGACATCTATGGCCTCGGGGACGCTCACGTGCTGGACCTCCGAGATCAGGTCAAGGTCCAAGACGGTAGGGATGAAGTTCGCGCCGATCCCCTGGATGCCATGCGGACCGGGGGTCAGGTCCTCGCCCGCAAGTCGTTGCGAGATGATGGGCGACTCGGCGGGTTCGACAACGATGAGGGGGATGCCGGGGTCGTACTTCTCGCGCAGGTAACGCCCCGCGCCGGTGATGGTGCCGCCGGTGCCCACGCCAGCCACGAACGCTCCGAGTCGGTCGCCGCCAAGCGCTTCGACGATCTCTGGACCGGTGGTCTCGTAGTGCGCCTTGGGATTTGCGGGATTGTCGAACTGGCGGGGGATGAACGCGTCGGGCGTTTCCTCGGCCAGCTTGTCGGCGGCCTCAACGGCACCGCGCATCCCTTCGGCCCGAGGCGTGAGCACGAGCTCGGCGCCGTACGCGGCGAGCAGCTTGCGCCGCTCGAGGGACATCGACTCGGGCATGGTGAGGATCACGCGATAGCCGCGAGCCGCACCGATCATAGCGAGCGCGATCCCGGTGTTGCCCGAGGTCGGCTCTATGAGAACGGATTTGCCGCGTGTGATGAGCCCGCGGGCTTCGGCGTCGTCGATCATGCTGAGACCGATGCGATCCTTGACCGAGCCGCCGGGGTTGCGGGACTCCATCTTCACCGCGACGGCAGCGGGCAGTCCTTCTCCCAGCCGGGAGAGATAGACGAGCGGGGTGATGCCGATAGTCTGGTCGACCGAGGGATACGTACGTGCCATGACGCCTCCTTCAAAGGCGGGGATTATCCTTGCTAGGAGAGTATTACCCAAAGAGGTGCGGTTTCAAGAGGGGTAAGCGCACTGATGAAATGTTATTAGTGCGTGAACATGTACGGGCAACGATAGGAGGGGCCCCGGCTGCGCCGAAGCCCCTCACTCTTGCGCTTTGTCGCTAGCCAACCTCGCGGTCGAGCGGTTGTGGCGTCCAAGAGTCGACGGCAGCACGATCGATGATGATGGTGTCACCCTCAACGTTTACGGGCAGCTCATCGATCGGGTAGAGCTTGCACGAGCCGCTGATGCCGGCCTGCGACTCCAAGTCGCGCTTCGTGCCGCACGCATTACAGGTGAGCGTGCCGTCGGCCTGGATGGTCTGCCACTCGCCTTGGCATGGCGCGCAGAAGCTCACGCCCACGAACAAGCCGCCCGATGGCTTCACGTATGCAATCAGCGGTAGGGGAGCTTGTCCCTCTGGCGCGTATTGTGCGAGCGCGATCTTGGCACCCTTGACTTGCGAGAGCGGGATCGTGACCTGCGTTTCAGAGAGGACGGCCGTCAACTCGGCCATTTCGATGGTCGAGGTGTATGCGGTCGGCTCGGCAACCACCGGCGCGGTGTAGTTTGCCGGCAGGAAGCGGCCGATATACGGAGCCTCCTCGGCAGAGGGCTGTCGAACGCCGCCGTCGCCGGTCTGCGACTCTCCGCCAGTGAGGTTGACGGCGACGATGATGCCCACGATTGCGACGGCAACCACCACCATCAGGATTCTCGCGTTGCCCTTGGGCGGCTCGGCGGGGGGTGCCGGAGTTGCCTTCTTGCCCGACGCGTTCGCCTGCGCGGTCTTTGCGGGCTGGATTGCCTGCTTGTGCTTCTTCTGAGACATTCACGACCTCCATAAGTCGGTTTGGCACTCGTGATGCGCTCGTCAGGTGCAATGTACGTTCCAGGGAGGTGGCTCATTCCGCATGCGTATGCGGGTAAATAAGCGCATCCACCCATTCAGGGAGTACCGCAGCAAACAGGTGCGTTTGTCATCATGCGTCGCGGCGATAATGGGCATCAAGGTTGCTCAGCAGCTACCGACCACCCGCTACACGAGGGGCCGCATGGCATTCATGGCATACAGGCAGCAGACGATGGCGCTCGGCATGGCCGTGCTGCTTCTTGCTGCCGTTGTCGCTCCCATGTGCGTGATGTTTGCGCAACCGGCGATGGCGATGCCGATGCCGATGTCAGCTCCAATGCCGGACGAGGTACCAGCACCCGCTCCCCAGGACTGTGACTCGGGCGACAGCCTCGCCGAGTGCCCTCACCTGCCTGCGGATAGCGCTCGGGCGACTGCTCCGCGTGTGGATCTTCAGTCCGAAATGGCACTTCCGATGGTGAGCCATGCTCACGTCGTCCCTGTGGACTTCGGCCCGGTCGAGGCGCCCTTGTGCAACGGGCAACTCCCGCCTCCCGGGCATCTCACGCCTCTCAGGCTTTAATACCACTCGCTTCGGCGTGCCTTCCTCGGCATGCCACACGTGATGCGGGCGCGCAGGCGTTCGCGTCCTAAAACGTATCCGAAGGCACGTCGGCCCGCGTGGCCGAGACGACCGAAGCGAGGATCTCTTGAATCCGTTCTTCCCGATGCTCGTATCGGGGCTACTCGCCAGTTTCCACTGCGTGATGATGTGCGGGAACATGGTCTTGTCGTACGCCGTAAAGGACAACGATGAGGGTCCGATGATCCGGCGTATGATGCCCCACTTCGCCTATCACGGGGCGAAGCTCGTGAGCTACACAACAGTCGGCCTGCTGCTCGGCAGCATTGGCACGTTCATATCGCAAGACGCTCGGAGCTGGGTAAGCTTTGTTGCCGGCGTCTACATGATCCTGCTCGGTCTCAACATGACCGGGAAGTTCCCCGTGCTGCGGCATCTCACGCCGCGCCCTCCGAAGTTCCTGATGCAGGCGCTTATGAAGCTGCGTAAGCGGTCGAGCGCCGATGCCGCCGCAGGAGAGTCGTCGCTGACGACGCCCATGACGTTCGGCCTCATGACCGGTCTGATGCCCTGTGGACCGCTGCAGGCCGCCCAGGTTGCGGCCGCAGGTGCCGGCGCACCCGCGCTCGGAGCGTTGACGATGCTGGGCTTCGGCCTCGGCACCATGCCGCTCATGCTCGGCTACGGTGCCATCGCGAGCGCGCTCAGCGGCAAGTTCAAGGAGAAGATGGCGTTTGTGGGCGCCATCGTCATCATCGTCCTCGGCGTTGTGATGATGAACCGCGGCGCGACCGCGCTTGGCTCGCCGGTCAACCTCACATCGGTCAAGAACGCCGTGCTCGGCAGCGAGGCGGCCGTCTTGGACGAGTCACAGTTCACCGTAGGCGCCGACGGCGTCATTGAGGTTCCGCTCGTAATCGAGCGCAATCAGTTCCAGCCACAGACGCTCGCGATCCCGGCCGACAAGCCAGTGCGTCTCGTTGTGGACCGCCGAGAGGCCAGCCTCTGCTCCGACCAGCTCTTCATCCCGAAGCTGGGCGTTCAGGCCCCGCTGACGCCTAATGGCGTCACCGCGATCGACCTTCCAGCCACAGGCGCAGGGTCGTTCCAGATGACATGCCAGATGGGCATGATGGCCGGCACTCTTCAGGTGGGCGCGGGTCTCGCGAGGAGTGGAGGTGGGCTCAGCCCGCTGCTGAGCATGCTGCTTCTGATGAGCGGTGCCGGGGGCTGGATGTATCTGCGACGCAAGGCGGTCCGCAAGGCGACCGAGGAGGCCGCGCGCGAGGCTGCGCGCACCAGCAAGAAGGGCAAGGTCGCCCGCAAGTCGAGCGAGCCGATGCCCGCACCGGCGCCAGCGGGTGCCTCGTTCTCCCTCGGACTTTCCACGGCCGAGCTGACCCTTGGTTGCAGCGCCGTTGCGCTCGCCGCGTTACTGGGCCTGCTGCTCGGCGGCTTCTTCTCGTAATGACCGTGCGTACGAATGGGCAGGACATGATGGCTACGACAAGGACGTTTCAAACGGGCGGGCTGCACTGCAGCTCATGCTCGATGCTCATCACGATGACCGTGGAGGAACTCGACGGCGTGCAGGCGGTTGCGTGCAACCACGTCACCGGCGAGACGGTGGTCATGTTCGACCAAGACGCAGTGAGCGCGGAGGGGATCCGCGCGGCAATCCAGGGAGCCGGCTACACCGCCGAGCTCGTCAACTAGCGAAAGGAGTACGTTAATGTCTGGAACGAACCACACCCCTGAGGTTGCGGCCGTTGCCTCTCCGAAGTCCAAATTGCTGCTGTTCGTGGCGCTCGCGTTAGCCGCATTCGCGATGAGCTACAACTACGCGGTCGCGCAGAGCGCCGACGGCGGAGGCACCGATGGCGGTGGGCTGTTCGCCCAAGGCGCAGGCGGCGGCTGCGGGATGTCCGGCGGATCATCAGGCGGCGGTTGCGGCGGTTGCGGTGGCGGTGGCCCTGCGGTCGAGGGCACCACAACCTTGGAGGGCGATGTGCAGTTCATCGCCGTCGATACCTCGACCGGCACGTTCACTCCGAACGTGATCAAGGCCAAAGCCGGCGTGCCTATCGTGATCGAGTACTCGCAGGCCCCGGGAGGCTGCCTCGCGGGCGTGTCCATCCCGCAGTTCGGCGTGTATGAGGATCTGATCGGTGGCGCCAAGCGCGTTGAGTTGCCGGCTCTGGAAGCAGGCACGTACGACTTCTACTGCCAGATGCAGATGATCTCGGCGCAGATCGTCGTCGAGTAACGAGAGTGGAGAAGACTTATGTCTGATAACTACATCAAGCAGGTGTACAGGCTTCGTGTAGAGGGCATGCGGTGCCGTTCGTGCGAGGCGCTGCTCACCGCGCGATTCCGCGCGATGCCGGGCATCCACGCGGTGAATGTCAATGCCGATGAGGGCGTACTTTCGCTGTACGCCGACGTCGATGCCATGTCGCCCGATGCCATCATCGACGAGATCGTCGAAGCAGGCTTCGTTCCGGGCGACCCGTTCATCCTCAGCAGCACGACGCCCGCGGAGGCCGCGCTTGAGGTGCCGGTGGTCGTGAACAGCGACATGGCTGCCGAGGCGAGTGAGCTGCGCGAGCGCGTGGCCGAGCAGCCGGCTGATGCGCCCGTTGCCCCAGTGGCCGAGGCATCTCAGGCGGCGCCCACACCGGCCCACGCCACATTTGTGGTCACCGGCATGACGTGCGCCTCGTGCGTTGCCGTCATCGAGAAGACCCTGGCGAAGCTGCCGGGCGTATCGAAAGTGAGCGTCAACCTCGCCACGGAGAAGCTTGCAGTGGACTACGATGCATCCGCGCTCACGGAGCAGGGCATCGTTGACGCCGTGAAGCGGGCAGGCTACAACGCCGCACCGCTGAATGAGGTGCCGGCGCTGTCCGCAGGCGGTCACATCGTGCTGTCCGTCGTGGGAATGACGTGTGCCTCATGCGTGGCCGTCATCGAGAAGACGCTGGCCAAGGTCCCGGGTGTGCACGCTGCCACCGTGAACCTCGCCACCGAAGCGGCCACCATTGAGTTCGACCCGATTGCTGTGGGTCCCGACGAGCTGATCGAGGCCATCAAGAAGGCGGGCTACAGCGCCACCGTGCAGGTGCAGACCGTTGGGCTGTCGAGCGAAGGCAGTGACGCTCAGCGTGACGCGCAAAAGGCGCACTACCAAGATCAGCTGTTCCTGTGCATCATGGCCTTCGCACTGGCCATCCCGGCGTTCCTCATCTCGATGGTCCCACCGTTCATGGACCGCGTGCCTATGGCGATTGCCAATCTGCTCGCCAACACAGTTGGCGGTGCGTGGGACCCGATGATGGTCATGAAGTACCTCGCGTTCACGCTCGCCACCCCCGTGCAGTTCTGGGCAGGCGCCCAGTTTTACCGGGGTTTCTGGCACGCGCTCAAGCGCCGCACGGGCAACATGGACACGCTTATCGCCATCGGTACCTCGGCGGCGTATCTATACTCGCTCGGCGCCACGTTCATCCCGTTCCTGCAGGCCGAGCCTATCTTCTACGAAGTGTCAGCACTCCTGATCGCATTCGTCATCCTGGGCAAGCTGCTCGAGGCGAGCGCCAAGGGTCGTACCTCTGACGCCATCAAGAAGCTCATGGGTCTTGCAGCCAAGACCGCGCGCGTGGTCCGCCGCGGCGTGGAAATTGACATCCCGGTCGAGCAAGTACTCGTGGGCGACACCATCGTGGTGCGCCCCGGCGACAAGGTGCCGGTGGATGGCGTGGTTGTGGACGGCTCGAGCTCCGTTGACGAGTCCATGCTCACCGGTGAGTCCATCCCTGTAGAGAAGAATGCGGGCGACACCGTCATCGGTGCCACGCTCAACAAGCTGGGCTCGTTCAAGTTCCGCGCCACCAAGGTGGGCAAGGACACCGCGCTCGCCCAGATCGTCCGCCTCGTGGAAGAGGCGCAAGGCTCGAAGGCGCCGGTACAGCGGTTCGCCGACAGCATCTCAGCCGTCTTCGTGCCCGCGGTGCTCGTGGTTGCCTTCCTGACCTTCCTGGCTTGGTTGTTCGTTGTCCCGAACTTCGTGGACGCATCGTTCTACACGAACGCATCCGTGTTCGTGAAGGCACTGCTCGCCGGCACGGCAGTCATCGTCATCGCCTGCCCGTGCGCACTGGGTCTCGCCACGCCTACGGCCATCATGGTGGGCACCGGCAAGGGAGCCGAGAACGGCATCCTCATCAAGAGCGGTGACGCTCTGGAGACCGCGCACAAGATCAAGGCAATCGTGTTCGACAAGACCGGCACGCTCACGTACGGCAAGCCGGTGGTCACCGAGTACGAGCCCTTCGGCGGCTTTGATCGCGAGCTTATGTTCCGGTTGGCGGCCGCGCTCGAGAAGAGCTCGGAGCACCCCTTGGCCGAGGCCATCGTCAACCACGCGAACGACCGCGGTATCCAGATGGCCGACGTGAGCGGTTTCGCCGCCGTGCCCGGCCATGGTGTGGAGGGTACCGTCGAGGGTCACCGCGTGGTGCTTGGCAACCGCAAGCTGATGATTCGCGAAGGCGTTGATGTGACACCGTACCTGACGCGCGTTGAAACGCTTGAGTCGCAGGGCAAGACGGTCATGCTCGCTGCCGTGGACGGCGTTCCGGCGGGCTCGATCGCCGTCGCGGATACCCTCAAGGACAACTCCAAGGAAGCCGTTGAGCGGCTCACCAAGATGGGCGTCCAGGTCTTCATGATCACGGGTGACAACCGTCGCACCGCCGAGGCCATCGCCGCACAGGCCGGCATCCAGCCCGACCACGTGCTCGCCGATGTGCTCCCCGAGCACAAGGCCGAGGAAGTCTCGAAGCTTCAGGCGCGCGGCCTCACCACCGCCATGGTGGGCGATGGCATCAACGACACACCCGCGCTCGCGCAGGCCGACGTTGGCATCGCGATGGGCGCCGGCACCGATGTGGCCATGGAAACGGGCGGCATCGTGCTGATGAAGAACGACCTTCGTGACGTGGTGACGGCCATCGAGTTGTCGAAGCGCACGATGCGCAAGATCCACCAGAACTTCTTCTGGGCGCTCGGCTACAACACACTCGGCATCCCCGTCGCAGCCCTCGGCCTTCTTCGGCCGGAGCTCGCCGGCGCGGCCATGGCGCTCTCCAGCGTCAGCGTCGTGTCCAGCTCGCTGCTGCTGCGCCGCTTCAAGCCGAGCCTGGCCGCCGCGACCGCAACCAAGGGAGTGAAGTAGCAATGAAGAAAAACCGTATCGTTGCGATCGGCGTCACCGCCACACTCGCGTTCGGCATCGTCGGCTGGGGTACTGCAGTCGGCGCTGGCGAGGGCATGGGCGTGATGACCACCGAGGACAACGCCAAGATCGTCGCTACCGACCAAGTCGGGGCAACCGAGAGTGTGACCATCGACCTGGTCGATGCGCCAAAGGACTCGTTCGTGGTGGTGCATCAGTTTGACGGCACCATGCCCGGCGAGCGCCTTGGCTATACCGCGGTGCCCAAGGGCGAGAGCCGCAGTGTGACCGTCGAGCTCGATCCCGACGTGGCGCTTACCCCACAGCTCATCGCCGCGCTCCACGTGGACGGCGGCGTGCGGGGCACGCTCGAGTTCAACATGGAAGACATGGAGCGCAGTACCGACCGGCCATACTACATCGGTGAGACCGAGGTGGCCGCGCCGTTCAAGATTGCTGAGTTCGGCATCCCGGTCATGATGGACGAGGCCGCAATCGAAGTGGGCGACCAGCCCCTCGGCGAAACGGTGACCATCGGCACCGTCACCAGCCCGACGAAAGCGTTCGTGGTTGTCCACGAGGCGCAGGCTGACGGCATGCCCGGAAAGCGGTTGGGCTACACCGCGATCGAGCCGGGAGCCACGTCCGGCGTGAAGGTGAAGCTCACCGAGGAACTCGACCGCATCACCCCGCTCATCGCCGCGGTTCACGCCGACGTGGAGGGTGACGGGAGGCTCGACTTTGAAATGGAGGACCTTGTCGGCAGCGCCGATCAGCCCTTCTTTGCCGACGGCCACGAAGTCGCTGCGGCGTTCAAGGTCGGTCCCTTCGGCGTGAAGGTGAATCGCGCTTCGATCGAGGCGTCCGATCAGATCGGTGCCGAGGACTCCATCACGGTTGATTCCGTGTACGCGCCCGACGCCGCGTGGATCGTCGTGCACAAAGCCGTGGACGGTGCTCCCGGCGAGCGCGTGGGCCTCGCGCGCGTTGAGGCCGGGACCTCCAAAGATGTAGAGGTCGAGCTGACCGAAGAGATGTTGCCGGAGCAGCTCATCATCGCTGTGCACGCCGACCGCGGAACGGCCGAGGTCTTTGACTTCGACATGATGGACATCCTCGGCAGCCCCGACCAGCCGTACTTCGTGAAGGGCGAGGAAGTGGCCGCGGTAATCACCGTCCGCGAGTTCGGGTACGCCACGCCAGCCGGCACGTCATCCGTCACGGTGTCAGCGCAAGACATCATGGGCGGCACGCTCATGGTCGACGAGGCCATCACGCCGGAGGCCGCGTGGATCGTTGTGCACCTCGACGCGGGCGGTGCTCCGGGAGCGCGCGTTGGGTTGCTGCGTATTCCCGCAGGCACGACGCACGACGCCATGGTGCAGCTCGACATGTCCAAGCGCATGACCAGCACGCTGTTCGTGGCTATCCACGCCGACCGTCCCGAGCTCGGCATGTTCGAGTTCGACATGATGGACCGCGTTAACAGCCCCGATCAGCCGTACTTCGTGGATGGCGTTGAAGTCGCCACCGCCGTGACCGTCCGTTAGCCGAAGGAGACGTCAGTGTCCCGAACAGTGCGCATCATCCGCATCGTCTCGGCCATCGGCATGGCACTCGCGCTTGGTCTGCTGGCAGCGTGCGCGCAAACGGCGCCGTCAGATGGATCCGGCGCCCAGACAGCGGATCCGGCTCCATCCGTCGCCGCCCCAACACTTCGGCTTATCGTTCCCGAAAACGGCGCGACGGTGCCGACAGGCACGGTGAAGGTTGCCGTGGAAACAACCGGCCTCGAGTTCGTGATGCCGAGCAACACCAACGTCGCTGGTCAGGGACACGTACACTTCACCCTCGATGATCGTCCCTTCATCATGAGTGTTGAGAAGGAAGCCGAGTTCGAGGACGTTGAGCCCGGCACGCACCGCTTGGTTGCAGAGCTCGTTCAGAACAACACCGACTCGTTCGACCCGCCTATCACGCAGGAGGTCGAGTTCGTCGTCGAGTAGCGGGTGAAACGGGGGTGCGGCGCATCGGCGTCGCACCCCCGCCTTCAGTGGTGCCGGCCGCTGCAACACGTCATCAATGTAACTTTGCGGGGTGACCAACAAGTGAGAAACACGCTGCACATCCGCACCACCGGTTTCTACTGCAAAGCCTGCCCGGTTGTTGTTGAGCGCGCCGTGGGCTCGCTGCCGGGAGTAGCCGAGGTTGTCGCGGTCCGAACCATGGCGCTCACGTCGGTGCTCTATGACCCCGATGTCATCACTCCCGACGAGTTGTGCTCACGCATCCGTTCCGCGGGTTTCGGTGCCGAAGTAGAGATCGCGTCCACGGACAAAGGGGAGGAAGATGACGTGACGTACTCGCGCCCTGGCGGAGGGCTGCCACTAGCCGGGACAGGAGTGGAGATTATCGCCGAACTCGATGAAACCACCACAGACGTGACGCCACCGATGCTGGATGTGCAGGACCATACATGCACGCTGGTTGTGGAGGAGCTTGTCGCGCTGACTGACGCAAGCGCTTTGGACAGCTAGCTAGTCCACGCGCGTGTAGGTCTCCTCGCCGACGGTGAACGATCCCCCGTCGGGGCTCACTGTCGCCTTGAAGGTGTTGGGGTCGGTCGTCATGCCCGGGATCGGCGGTATGGTGATGGACAGGACGTTCCCCGACTGCGACCACGAGCCGCCGTACTGCTGGTAGCCGTCCACATAGGTGATGTACGAGCCGTCCGGGTAGAACACGTAGGACCAGGTCTGCTCCGAACGCGCGACGCCGCCGCCTAGGTCTTGCTCGCTGTAGTGGCGCCGGTACTCGCCCGAAACCGTCGCTGCGCTTGACGGATCGACGATGCCGACGATGGCCTCTTTCAGCCCCGGTCCAGCCTGTTGGTCGATCACGAGCAACGCTAGCAGACCGAACACGACCACCAGCAGACCCACCGGTGGGCCCTTCGCCTTCTGTGTCTCGCTATCGGCAGGAGCGGGGGCCTCGAAGACCTCGGCGGGCAGCGCCTGAGTCCCAGCCTTGAGCGTGCGCATCTGCTCCTTTGACCACCGGTACCGGCGGACTATGCTCCGGCGGCGGACGAGCAACGGGAGCACGACGCTCAAGAAGATGACGGCGACGGCGAGCGGGGCGGCGTACGTACGTGCAAGAGCAGCCCCCGCACTAGGGTCCGATTCCGGGAAGATGACTCCCGCGAACCACTTCATGAGGGCGCACGACACAAGCAGCAGTAGGATCGCGACGAGGATCGAGCCTACGCCATACAGCCGGCGCAGGTCCCGGTAGTCACTGAGCTCCTGCAGTCGGCGCTCGTATGCTGGCCTGTCGAGCAGTTCGCGTCCGCAAGACTCACAGGTGACGCCCTCGCCGCTATTCGCCCATCCGCAGCTCAGACACCTGTTCGAAGGCAAGTCGGTCTCGCCCCCTCACGCACTCGCACAAGCGATTCCTGCCGAGAGCATACTACAGCCCGATTGCTGTAGGTGGATGGACTTGGCCGAGCGAGTCGGGCCCGTTCTGCATTGGTTTCGTATGGCCTGCCATAGGCCCACTCGTTGGTGATGATCTTGACGAAAGCCTCCGCCTTGCCGTTGGTCTGGGGGTGATAGGGCCGGGTCTTGCGAACCTCGATCCCGCGGTCGGACAGAGCGTCACAGAACACGTGCGACCTGTAGTTCGCGTCGTTGTCGGTGAGAATCCGCCTCGTCACGATGCCAGCGCCCTCGAAGAATCCAAGCGCCCGCTCGATGAAGGCCACGGTGGTCTCGCTCCGCTCATCGGACAGATCTCGGCGTAGGCGAGACGTGAATGGTCGTCGATCGCGACGTGCACGAAGTCCCAGCCCTGGCCCGAGTGGTGCATGCCGGGCCCGCGGCGGTGGAAGCGATGGCCACCGCCGTCATTGATCCGTCCGAGCTTCTTCACATCCAGGTGGAGCAGATCCGCCCGGATGCGGCCACTCGTAGCGCCGGACCGGATCGTCGCTGTGTGTCTTTAGACGGGACAGCCCGTGGCGGCGCAGCACCGCGTAGATCGTCGAGCGGGCGATGTGCAGCCGCCATGACAGCCAATGCGGGCCGCCGCTGTGAAGCCGCCTGGCTTTGATGATCCTGCGACAGCGACGCGTCGGCACACCGGGCCGGACTCGATGTGAGCGTGAGCTCGCATCGACAAGACCGGCCTCGCCGTGATCTCGGTATCGGGCGACCCACTTCGTCGCGGTCTGACGGGAGACGCCGGCGGCTCGTGCCGCGGCACTCGTCGACCATCCGGACTCGACCCTCAGAACAAGAGACAACCTGCCATGGACCGTCAGTCTGGCATTAGGATGTAACATGAGGACCCCCTTCTTCAGTTGTGGCGTGGACAACCAACAACCGACAGGAAGGGGTCCTCACCTGTCAACAACCTATGTGGGAACTACGGCTAGCGCTGCGACTCCGCGGCAACTACCCCGCCACCAACGATTCGCTCGCCCCGATACAGCACTACCGATTGCCCGGGCGCAGGTGTCTCCACCGTGTCTCTGAAGCGCACCTCCAAGCCGTCAGCAGTGCGCTCCACCTTTGCCTGCTGCGGCCGAGCGCGGTAGCGAATGCAGGCGTCAACGGCGTGCGCGCCCTCCCCGAGGCGCCAGACGGGGTCGGTCAGCAGCACCCGTTCCGTCAGTGCGTCGTCGGCGGTCCCCACGATGACCGCGTTCCGCTCCGCATCAAGCGCGAGCACCCGGTAGGGCCCGCCCGGCCCGCCCATGCCGATGCCCTTGCGCTGCCCCACCGTGTAGCGGGCGATGCCGCCGTGCGTGCCGAGCACGCGCCCGCTCGCGTCCTCGATCGGCCCCGGCGCCAGTGTAGCGGGATGTGACGCGCTCACCAGCGTCACGTGGTCGCTGGTGAAGCAGACCTCCTGGCTCTCGGGGCGCTCGGCGGTTGGGAGACCGCGCTCGGCAGCAAGCGCGCGCACCTCGGCCTTGGTCAGCTCGCCGAGAGGGAACTCCACCATCTCGAGCGTGGTAGGGGGGACGCGGTAGAGGAAGTACGACTGGTCCTTCGCGTCATCGCGGGCCCGCGTGAGCCATGCACCCGCATCGTCGCGTTCGATGCGGGCGTAGTGACCCGTTGCGAGCGTGCGCGCGCCGAGCGTGCCGGCGATCGTCGCGAGCGGCAGCGCGGCGGCTGGCGTCGCGGCCCGGCCGGCCGCCAGTACGAACGGGCCCTGGCCGCTGGCGACGAACACCAGCCGCACCGGCTGGAATTCGGCGCTCGCCTGCAGCCGCGCCTGCGCCAGGTCGGCGCCGTTGCTGCTTTCCAGGCGCAGCCAGCGGGCGCTCACGCCCGCCATGGCGAGCGCTGGATTGGTGGCGTCCCGCTCGCCGTTCGCGAGCCGGTACACGACGGTGTTGCCCACCTGCCGCCACGGCAGCGAAGCTTCGTTGCGCGCCAGCACCCGCAGCGGCCACAAGGTGTTGGGGACGGATGTTCCGAGCACCAGGCCCGTCCGCGGCGTGACGAAGTCCGTGGC
>JAJZRZ010000209.1 GCA_021850085.1 Actinomycetes bacterium
GTAGGCGCCGAGGGTGCTATACTGCCGTCCTGCCGCATCGAGCGGCGCCACGGGCGAGTGGCGCAACGGGAGCGCACCTGCTTTGCACGCAGGGGGTTGTCGGTTCGAATCCGATCTCGTCCACCACCGATACGATGACGGCCGGCTGCTCAGCGCGCCGGCCGTTCACGTGCGCGGGGGTGAGCCGGCCCGGGGTCAGGGGGCGTACGGGTCCACACCGTTCGAGATGCCGACCCACTCGAGCCTGTCGTCGGCGAACGGCACGTGCACGCACGGTGCGAAGGTGGCACCGGAGGAGCTCACGGCATCGAGGATCAAGTGTGCGCTAACCTGTTCGAGGCGACCGACCAGGGCACGTTCGTGGAGAAAGTGGTGAACCGCAGTGCGTCAAATCGTGAAGCGGGACCGCGCGCTGAACGAGCAGGCGCCTCCTTGCCCGGGCGGCTCCGCGTGAGAGGCTCGATCGAACCCAGGACCGCCGCCGCCATCGCCTTCACGCTGCTGCTATGGGCCTCGGCGTTCGCCGGGATCAAAGCGGGGCTCGAGGGCTACGGGCCGGGCGAGGTCGCGCTGCTGCGGTTCGCCATCGCCTCGGCCGTGCTCGGCGTGTACGCCGCCGCCACGCGGATGCGATTGCCGGAGGCGCGGGATCTCCCCAGGCTCGCGCTCGCCGGGGTTCTCGGCATCTCCATCTATCACCTCGGCCTCAACTATGGCGAGCAGACCGTCAGCGCCGGAGCGGCGAGCCTGATCATCGCAGCAGGGCCCGTGTTCACGGCGCTCATGGCAGCCGGGTTCCTCGGAGAACGTCTGACGGTCTTGGGGTGGCTCGGCATCGGGATATCCTTTGCCGGAGTGGCGCTCATCACGCTCGGTGAGGGTGGCGGCATGCGGCTGGAGACGGGCGCGCTTCTCATCGTTCTCGCCGCACTGTCCACGGCCGCGTACTTCGTGGTGTCCAAGCCGCTGCTCGCCCGGTATCGCTCGCTTGAGTTCACGAGTTACGTCATCTGGCTCGGCACCGCGCCGATGCTGCTGTGGATGCCCGGCCTCATCGAACAGATGCCGGCCGCGCCTCTCCCGGCCACGCTCGCGGTTGTGTACCTCGGCGTGTTCCCAGGGGCTGCCGCATATCTCACTTGGTCCTACGCGCTCTCGCGCATGCCGGCATCGGTGCTTTCCGCATTCCTGTACCTGTCGCCCGTGGCCGCCATCGCGATCGCGTTCGTATGGATCCAAGAGGTCCCGAGCATGGTGTCCTTGGTCGGCGGGGCGGTGGCCGTCGCAGGCGTGGCGCTCGTCGGTGCCCGCGGCCGCGTGCGTCCGGCCTTCGATGAGAGGCCCTGAACCCCGGCTCGCCATGCTATGGTTCGAGACTGAGGAAGGTGGCCGCAAGGAGGAACGGTGGGGGGCACCGTCGACGGAGTTGTGCCGCACGCCAGGCGACGGACGGGCGGAGTTCTTGCACGCCCCGCCACGTTCGCGTTGCTCGAATCGCAGCTTATACCTGCCTTCTTCGTGGGCGAGCCGCCTTCACCGGTGCTCTCCAACACCGGCGCCCGGAGGTTCCTGAGCGACACGCCTGAAGGCGGTAGAGTGCTTGCCGATGACGGCACCGACCTGTGGACGATCATCCTTGGACGCAGCGACGAAGCCGACCCCTTCTTCGACATGAACATCCGACTGCGCGACAGCGACGGGCACTCGGTACCGATGACCCTGTCCATCGTGCCGGTCGGCACGCACAAGGGTCTTTCCGGAGCGATCGCCTTCGTGCTGAACATACCGTCCGAGCGCCTGAACGAGGCATGCGCGCGGTCCATGCTGTTCGGTGAGAGCCTTCATGCGATCGCCGCGCGCGTCGGCATGCTCATCGAGGCGGACACCGTGTACATCATAGAGATCGATCAAGACGACGCATCCGAAGCCCGTGTCCGCGCGCACTGGTCGGCCAACGGCGATTCCCCTGGTCTAGCACGATTCAGCCTCAACGGTTCCCCCTCGGGAACCCTTAGGGGACGGCGCGTCCTTGCAGTCCCGTCCGGTCTTGCGGAGGCGTTTCCGAACTCGGTGAAAACCGCGGGGTTCGAGGCGTACGTGGGAGTCGCGCTAGCTGGCCCCCGCGGAGTCCACATCGGGACGCTCTCGGCGATGTGGAGGGAGCCGCTCCAAGATGCCTCAGGCACGGTAGCCGCGCTCTCCATCGCCTCGATGGGCGCGGCACGAGCATTAAGCGACGCGATGACCCGGCAAGAGCTGCTCGAGAGCGAGCAGCGGTACGGTTCCGTGTTCCAAGGGAGTGCCATACCGATCATGCTGGTCGAGCCTGTGACGACCCAGCTGGTGGACGCGAACCCGGCAGCGTGCACCTTCTATGGCTTCTCGCGCGAGGAGTTTCTGAGCATGAGCATCCTGCAGGTGGACGCCGTTGCCGCCGAGGCGCTCAAAGCGGAGCTCGAGCGCGCGCTTGATGGCAGCAGGGGCCACTTCTTCGGCCAGCACGTGCTCTCCGGGGCACGGCTTCGCGACGTCGAGATGACTATCGGCCCGATCAGGGTGGCGGGGCGCCCGTTGCTGTACTGCATGGTGAACGACATCACCGAACGCAAGCGCCTGGAAGCGGAACTTGAGCGGTCCAAGCGCGATCTCATGAAGATTGTGGGACGGCGCACCGAGGACCCAGTGTGCGCGAACACCGAGTTCCCGCAGGTCTCGATGGCGCAGGACTTCGGGCCGGTGCTGGCCTGCGAGGAGTTCGACCTCGTGAGCCTGGTGGAGTCCGTCCTGTCTGGCCTCGCGCCGTTCGCGCAGGACAAGGGACTCACCATGC
>JAJZRZ010000210.1 GCA_021850085.1 Actinomycetes bacterium
CGCAAGAGCGAGACGTTCACCACCGCGGCGGACGGTCAGACGAGCGTGGAGATCCACGTGCTGCAGGGCGAGCGTGAGATGGCGACGTACAACAAGACGCTCGGCAAGTTCCACCTGATGAACATCCCGCCGGCGCCGCGCGGCGTACCGCAGGTCGAGGTCACCTTCGACATCGACGCCAACGGCATCGTCAACGTGCACGCCAAGGACCGCGGCACCGGCCAGGAGCAGAAGATCACCATCACCGGCTCCACCGCGCTCTCCGACGAGGAAGTCGATCGCATGGTCACCGATGCTGAGAGCCATGCCGAGGAGGACCGCAAGAAGAAAGAGGAGGCCGAGGTGCGCAACACGGCCGACAGCCTCATCTATGGCACGGAGAAGACGCTCGCCGATCTTGGCGACAAGGTGCCTGCCGATACGAGAAGCGACGTCGAGGCGGCGATCGCCGATCTGAAGAAGGCGCTCGAGGACGACGACATCGAAGCCATCCGTACCGCAACGCAAGCGTTGCAGGAGAAGAGCTACAAGCTTGCCGAGATCGTGTACCAGCAGGTGCAGGAGGAGCAGGCCGCCGAAGGTGACGTTGCCCCCGAGGGCGACGAGGAAGTAGCCGACTACGAAGTCGTCGACGAGGACAAGTAGCCATGGATCGTAAGCATAAGGGCATCGACGGGGGCGACCCCCGTCGCGGGTTCTCGGAGCAGCCGCCGGCCGCTCCTGCGGAGCGCACTCGCTCAGGTCGCCCCGCCGACGCCAGCTTCACCGATCCGGAGCTCGAGGCGGACCTAGGGGCCGAGTTCGAGTTCCGGGGCGATCAGCTAGAGGGCGAACTCGAGACCGCGCGGCGGGAGGCCGCCGCGCATCTCGACACGGCACAGCGCATCCAGGCCGATTTCGACAACTACCGCAAGCGCATGGCGCGCGAGCAGGAAGAAGCCTGCAAGCGGGCGAACCAGCGGCTCATCACCGACCTGCTGCCGGTGCTGGACAACCTCGAGCGCGCGCTCGCGCACGCGCCAGCCGATGATCCTTTGAGCGAAGGCGTCCGCATGGTGCTGCAGCAGATGTTCGATGTCTTCGCCAAGGAAGGCGTGGAGCGCATCGAGCCGGAGGGCGAGGATTTCGACCCGACCCAGCACCAGGCGGTCGGCCAGGCCGAGCGGCCCGATGTGCCCGACAGCACGTGCGTGGAGGTGTATCAACAGGGCTTTCGGATGCATGGGCGCGTGCTTCGACCGGCGTCGGTTGTCGTGAGCTGTGGGGGCCCTGCCCGACAGGAGTAGGCCATGGCGGAGAAGGATTACTACGACATACTCGGTGTGCCACGCAATGCCAGCGCCGAGGACGTCAAGAAGGCGTTCCGGAAGCAGGCGCGCAAACACCATCCCGACGCCGGGGGCAGCGAGGACCGCTTCAAGGAGGTCAACGAGGCCTACGAGGTCCTCTCCGACGGCGAGAAGCGCAGGCAGTACGACGAGTACGGCAGATACTTCGGCGGGAATGTGCCGCCGGGGGGCGCGGGAGCGCCGGGCGGGTGGCCGGGGGGAGCGCACGCGGGCGGCGCCACCTATCAGACTGTGGACATGGGCGATCTGGGTGACCTGTTCGGCAACCTCTTCGGCGGGGGCGCGGGCGGTGGAAGGCGCCCGTCGGCGCATCGTGGCAACGACTTGCAGTACGACCTAACGCTCTCGTTCGAAGAGGCGTTCAGCGGCGTCTCGACCACGGTGGACGTCCGGCGCAACGAGGGCTGTGCGACATGCAAAGGCTCGGGAGCCAAACCGGGTACGAGTCCGGTCACGTGTCCTGCCTGTCAGGGCAGCGGCACGGTGAGCCAGGGCCAGGGCCTGTTCGGCTTCTCGCGCCCGTGCCCGCGGTGCGGTGGCAAGGGCACGATCATCGAGCAGCCGTGTCCGACGTGCAGGGGCAGGGGCAGTGTCGTGAAGGCCAAGCCGCTCACGGTGAACATCCCACCGGGCGTGACCGACGGCGGCAAGCTGCGGTTCGCCGGGAAGGGAGAGCCCGGCAGTGCCGGCGGGCCGGCGGGCGACCTCTACGTGGTGACCCGCATCACGCCGCATCCCTACTACAGTCGCGAGGGCGCAGACGTGTTCATGGACCTGCCGGTGACCATCACCGAGGCGGCGCTGGGCACCGAGGTGACCGTCCCCGCGCCCGACGGGTCGAAGGTGAAGCTGAAAGTGGCTCCGGGCACAGCCGATGGGAAGGTCCTGCGGGTACCGGCCAAGGGCGCCCCCAAGCTCAAAGGGAAGGGCAACGGCGACCTGAGAGTGCGCGTTAGGATCGCGGTGCCGACCAAGCTCACCGCGGAACAGAAGGAACTACTCAGACGATTCGAGTCGTCTCGCGACGAGAACGTGCGGGCGCACATCGCGTAAAGGAGACTCAGGGCCGTGGTCAGACAACAGCGCGGGAGCGGTAAGGACCGCCCGGTCTACATGATCAGTGTCGCGGCCGATCTGGCCGGCGTGCATCCGCAGACGCTGCGCATCTACGAGCGCAAGGCGCTCGTGCAGCCCACGCGTTCGCCCGGCGGGACGCGGCTGTACTCGGACGCGGACATCGAGCGGCTCAAGCTCATCCAGCAGCTCACCCAGGACGAGGGCGTGAACCTCGCCGGTGTGATGCGCATCATCGAGCTGCAGATCGAGAAGGAGAAGCTCGAAGCGCAGCTTGCCGAAGCGGAGGCCGCGGCGTCGCGCGCCGAGCTGCGGCTGGCCAAAGAGATCAACGCGTTCCGTCAGTCGGCGCGGGCGGACATCGTCCACGTTCCCCGCGGCGTGATCGTACGGAGAAGCGATGGGT
>JAJZRZ010000211.1 GCA_021850085.1 Actinomycetes bacterium
CGGTGGCCGTCGGTACCATCGGCGGCGTGCTGCTCGAGTGGCGCGAAGAGCCGCGGGAGGCGACATGAGGCCCTATCAGGTCGCTGTCATACTGCTCATGGGTATCGTGACGTATGCGACGCGCGTCGGGTTCATCGGGGTGGCCAGGCAGTTCGAGCTCCACCCGCTTCTTAGGCGTGCGCTCGAGTACGTCCCTGTGTCGATCCTCGCGGCACTCATTTTTCCGGCCGTGCTGGCACCGGCAGGACGATTGGAGTCTCCCGCTGGCAACGAGTACCTGTGGGCTGCGCTCGCCACCTCGGCGGTGCTGGTGACGACGAAGCGTCCGTGGCTCGCGATAGTGCTCGGCGTGACGAGTCTAGTGGGACTGCGCCGGCTCATGTGACCTTCCGTGCTTCGGCTCGCATCGTCAAGGTGAGATGACACCCGATAGGAGTCTCCTGCCGTATACTGGAAATGCCGGCAGGCTGGGGGATGGATGGGAGCGACGATCACAGCGCGGTGGGTTGCCGACGGGGTTCTGCACTCCGACGGACTCGAGTCCGTGCCCGAACGTCATAATGGTCCTGTCTGGATCGATGTCCGGGATCCGGACGAGGAGTCTCTTCTGCGGGTGGCGAAAAGGTTTCCCCTGCCGCCGCTTGCGATGGAAGATTGCCTGCACTATCCGCAGCGCCCGAAGCTCGACGCATATCGCGACCAGACGTTCCTCGTCTGGCTCATCCCGCAGGTGGCCACAGGCGATCGTCTAGACTTCCATGAGATCGATGTGTTCCTCGGCGCGGAACATCTTGTCACCGTTCACAAGTCGGACGTCCCGGCGCTCGATCGGGTCTTCGCTCATGCGGGCGCCCATCTGGAGCGCGGGGCGGAGTGGACGCTGCACGCGATCCTGGACATGGCCGTCGACGACGTCTTCCCATTGGTCGATGCGCTTTCGGACGAGCTCGAGCGAATCGAATCTATCATGCTCACCGAGGCACACCCGGAGCAACTGCATCGTCTGTATTCGGTGAAGCGAGCGCTTGTGGGACTGCACAGGGTGGTGGGGCCGGAACGTGACATCGTCCGCGGCCTGGCGCGGCTAGAGGCGTTCGTGGAGCCGGCCGCGTACATGTACTTCCAGGATGTTGGCGATCACCTTGCGCGGCTCGCTGACGCCATCGACATCAATCGCGACGTGGCGACCGGCACGATGGACATCTACCTCTCGGCCCAGAACAATCGTATGAACCAGATCATGAAACACCTCACAGTCGTGGCGACGATCTTCATGCCGCTCACCCTGATTTCGGGCATATATGGGATGAACTTCCGCTACATGCCCGAGCTTGCATGGAGACACGGTTACCTCGTGGTGTTGTTGGCGATGGGTGCCATCGCGCTGGGCATGTTCACGTACTTCCGGAGGAAAGACTGGTGGTAGACGAGCGTCCGCACGCGCGGCAGGAGGAAGAGGTGCACCACACCATATACTCCGTCGCCAATCTCATAACGATCGTCAGGCTCATTCTCGTGCCCATATTCTTCGTGGTCCTGATGGATGCCGATGGGGAGCGCTCGAGGCTTGCTGCGTTCGTGATCTACGCGATCGCGGGTTCGACCGACTGGCTCGACGGCCAGCTGGCTCGACGCACGCATACGGTGACGCAGTTCGGCAAGATCGTGGACCCGCTGGTTGACCGGTTGCTGCTGGCCTCCGGCGTCCTCGGACTGTACTTGATCGGAGAACTGCCGCTGTGGGTGCCGATCGTTCTGGTGGTCCGCGACATGTACCTGCTCTACGGTGCCTTCGTGCTTGAACGCCACCGCGTGATCCTGCCTGTGTCGTACATCGGAAAGCTGACCACCGCCGTGCTCCTTGTGGGATTCAGCTCTCTGATCGCCGGGTGGCCGATGGCGCCCGGTGCTGGAATCGTCGATTCCGGGCTACTGCCGGGTCTGGGCGCCGACACCGTTGCGCTCGGCATGTGGCTGGTCTACGCAGGAACGCTGCTTTCGCTGTCGGCCGCGGTCAACTACACGGTGATCGCCGTGCGCGCCCGTGCCGAAGCGGTGAGAAAACAGCAACGCTAGCCTGCGGGAAAGGCGCTCGATGAAGGCAGAAGGGGAGGGCGCTCGGTGAAGGCCGTGGTGATGGCGGGCGGTGAGGGCACGCGTTTGCGGCCGCTCACGAGCATGCGCCCGAAACCGATGGTGCCGATCGTCAATCAGCCGGTGATGGAGCACATCCTCGGGCTGGTGAAGCACCATGGGATCACCGAGGTCGTCGCCACCCTAGCGTTCATGCCACAGGTCATCGAAGACTACTTCGGCGACGGCGATGAGTGGGGGATTGAGATCAGCTACGCGGTGGAAGAGACGCCGCTAGGCACGGCGGGGTCGGTCAGGAACGCGGCGGCCGTGCTCGATGAGACCTTCCTGGTCATCTCGGGTGATGCGCTGACGGACATCGATCTCACCGAGGTGATCGAGTTCCACAAAGCCAAAGGCGGTGTCGTCACGATCGCACTGAAGCGTGTGCCGGACCCGCTCGAGTACGGGGTCGTGATCACCGGCGAGGACGGCAAGGTCGAACGCTTCTTGGAGAAGCCGTCGTGGGGGCAGGTCTTCTCGGACACGATCAACACGGGGATCTACGTGATGGACCCCGTCGTGTTCGAGCACATCCCCGAGGGGCGTCCGTTCGATTTCTCCTCTGAGCTTTTCCCGCTTCTCATGGAAAACGGTCATGACCTGTATGGCTGTGTCGTGGACGGGTACTGGGCCGATGTAGGGAGTTTGGCGAACTACGTCGAGGTGCATCGGGACATTCTTGACGGCAAG
>JAJZRZ010000212.1 GCA_021850085.1 Actinomycetes bacterium
TTGGGACCCATGATGGCGTGCACTCGACTACGGCCTGCGCGCTCAGGTACGCGATCCGCCGGTCATGTTCGATGCGGTCGTGGGGCACGTGCTGCTCCTGCTGGTGAAGGCGTGGGCGTTTCCGACAGGGTATCATCGGTGATGCGGCAACGGTGCCTGCCTCGGCGACGGATGAGAAAGAGGGTGAGGTGCGATCGGCAGCCCATCGGCCCTGTTCGTGACCACCGTGCCGGTCACCCTCGAAGTCTTCCTCGCTCCGCTCGCGCGACACTTCCGGGCGCTGGGATGGCGCGTGGACGCTCTGGCCAACGGCGCTGCCGCGTGCGCGTCGCTCGCCAAGGAATTCGATACGTGCCACGACGTGAAGTGGACCCGCAACCCCTTCTCGCCCGGCAACCTGGCGGGCACCGCAAGACGCGTACGGCGACTCGTGACCGCCGGCGGCTACGACCTGGTCCACGTGCACACGCCGGTGGCGGCGTTCGTCACACGCTGGGCGCTGCGGCGCATGCCGAGCGGCAGAAGGCCCGTCGTCATCTACACCGCGCACGGGTTCCACTTCTTCCGAGACCAGCGCCGGCTCCCCCACGCCGTCTACCGCTCCATGGAGAAAGCCGCCGCCCGTTGGACGGACTACCTGGTAACCATCAACGAGGAGGATTTCCGGGCCGCACAGTCCTTCGGCACGATCCCCCCACAGCGGGTACGCCTGATACCCGGCATCGGCGTGGAGATGGCGCCGCTGGCCGAGGGCGCGGTGACGCCGGCGACCGCCGCCGAGATCCGGCACGATCTGCTCGTCGGCGAAGACGCGTTCGTGCTGCTGATGGTCGCTGAGTTCGCGCCGGTGAAGCGCCACGGCCACGTGCTCGACGCGCTCGCTCGCGTGAGAGACCCGCGGGTGGTGACCGTCTTCGTGGGCGCCGGTCCGCTCGAGGACGCCGTCCGCGCCAGGGCACGCGAGCTCAAGCTGGAGCAGCGTGTCCGTTTCGCCGGCTACCGCCGCGACGTGCCGGCGCTTCTGGCCGCCTCGGACGCCCTCATCCTTGCATCCGACCGCGAGGGCCTTCCCCGCTCCGTCCTCGAGGCGATGGCGGCGGGACGTCCGGTGATCGGCACGCGGATCAGGGGGATCGCCGACGCTGTGGGAGAAGACGCCGGCTGGCTGGTCGACAAGAACGACCCCGAAGCGCTCGCAACCGCCATCGAGCACGCCGCCGCCCACCCTGACGAGACGCGCCTGCGCGGTGCGATCGGGCGGGTCCGCGCCGCCGAGCGCTTCGCGCTGCCGTACATCATCGCCGAACACGAGGAGCTCTACGGTGAAGCGCTCGCATCTCGTGCATGACGCCGTGAAGCGCGCGCTCGACCTCATCGGCGCGCTCGTGCTGCTCGTGGCGTTGGCGCCGGTGCTGGCGCTCACAGCGCTTCTGGTGCACGCCACGCTGGGCTCGCCCGTGCTCTTCCGCCAGCAACGCCCCGGCCTCGGCGGCGTGCCCTTCACGCTCTACAAGTTCCGCACGATGCGCGAGACCGCGATCCGGGACGTCGAAGCTGTGGCGAGCGACGCCGAACGCCTCACCCCTATCGGGCGGGCGATCAGGGCCAGCTCGCTCGACGAGCTGCCCGAGTTGTGGAACATCCTGCGTGGCGACATGAGCTTCGTCGGCCCCCGACCGCTGCTCATGGAGTATCTCGGGCGGTACAATGAGGTGCAGGCACGGCGCCATGAGGTCCGACCGGGACTGACGGGCTGGGCCCAGGTGCACGGTCGCAACGACCTCGAGTGGGACCGCCGTCTCGCCCTCGACGTATGGTACGTGGAGAACCGCTCGCCGCTGCTCGACCTGAAGATCCTGCTGATGACGTTCGGCACCGTGCTTAAGGGCCTTGCGGCCGAGGGCACCACCGCCGCGGCGCCGTTCGACCCGGAGGCGCCCGCCGCCTCCCGCAAGGAGGACTCGTGAGACTGCTCATCGTCGGCGCAGGAGGACACGCGAAAGTCGTGGCCGACGCGGCGCGCTCGGCCGGGGTCGGCGTGAGCGTTCTGGGCACGGGGAAGGACCCCGACTCCGTGCTCGGCATCCCCGTGCTCCGCGAAGCGGAGCGCCCGGACGCCGACTTCTTCATCGTAGCGGTGGGCGACAACCGGAGCCGCGCCACGCTCTACGAGCGTTGGTTGGAGCGAGGGCTGCAGCCGGCGAACGTCGTTCACCCTTCGGCGGTGGTGGCCGACAGTGCGCGCGTCGGGCCGGGCACCTTCATAGCGGCCGGCGTCGTCGTCAATGCCGAGGCGGACATCGGAGCGAACGCCATACTCAACACCGGTTGCACGGTCGACCACGACTGCAGGATCGGCGACCACGCCCACATCGGCCCGGGGGCGTCGCTGTGCGGCGCGGTCGGCATCGGCGAGGGCGCGCTTGTCGGCGTGGGCGCCTGCGCCTCGCCCGGCGTGGCTGTCGGCGCATGGAGCGTCGTGGGCGCGGGTGCGGCCATCACGGGAGACCTGCCCGGAAACGCGGTCTGCATCGGAGTGCCGGCGCGACCGGTGCGCAACGTGGACGACGCCTCGTGAGCGGCGCGCTGGCGATGGACGGCGGACAACCCGTGAGGACGCGTCCGTTCGCGCCCTGGCCCGCGTTTGACGAAGAGTCGATCGAGGCTGTCACGGGCGTGCTTCGCTCCGGCAGGCTCACCTACTGGTCGGGACCCCACGGAAGAGTGCTCGAGCAGCGCTACGCGGCTTCTCTCGGGCGCGCGCACGGCATCGCGCGCGCGAACGGGACGCTCACCCTAGAACT
>JAJZRZ010000213.1 GCA_021850085.1 Actinomycetes bacterium
GGCATACTCACCGTGATCGACCTGCCGATCCCGCGTTTCTGGTCGCCCTCTGCCGGGATGCCGGCCGAGCCCCTACACTGAGAGAGTCGGCATCGGCGCGCGCCGTTTGATGAGAGGCGGGCTCATGAGCGAGTTCAAGTGTGGTCCCGGCGATTGGGTCGAGGTTGAGTACGTGTTGCTCGAGCCGTTCGAGCGAGCCGCCGGGCTTCCCGAGGACACCGCCGCGCAGCCGCTGCGCGCCTGGGTGAAGGGCTTCGCGCGCACAGGCGGCATGATCGGCGACGAGATCGAGGTGGAGACCCACAGCGGGCGTCACGTGCGTGGGCATCTCTCGGCCATAGCGCCTGGCTACACGCACACCTTCGGGACGCCGCCTGCGGAGATCGCAGGCATCGGGCGTGACGCGCGAGCACGCGTGACCGCGTACCGCGCGAAAGGCGAAGCTGACGGCGCCTCGCTCGGCGAGCCACCGCTTCCCAATGGCCCGGAAGCGGGTGAGTAGCGTGACGACCCGCTACGAGGCCGTGATGGCCAGCAAGGGCGAGATCATGAAGCGCGCCCTTGGCATGGACTACGCCGAGTTCGAACGCTCGCCCATCGCCTTCGACTACGAGGGCATGATGTCCGCGAACGGCTACTCGCTCGACGACATCCGCCGTATCCAGCGCGCGGCCGGGGTCGGCGGCACGCCGCTGCTGGAGCTCCGCAACATCACCGACCTCGTGCGCAGCTACGCCGAGCCAGGACTCGGCGCGCGCATCTTCGTGAAGGACGAAGCCGCCAACATGGCGGGCTCCTTCAAGGATCGCCGCGCGAGCATGAGCATCCATGTGGCAGCCGACAAGGGCTTCGCGGGCGTGATTGCGGCCACCTCCGGCAACTATGGCGCGGCGGTGGCGAGCCAGGCCGCGCGCGCGGGACTGGCGTGCATCATCTGCCAGGAGACGTTCGACTCTCGGCACGTGGGCCAGCCGGAGATCGTCGAGAAGTCACGCATCTGCGAGGCGTTCGGGGCCGAGGTGGTGCAGATGAGCGTGGGCCCGGAGCTGTTCTTCCACATGCTCGAGCTGCTCGAAGCCACCGGATACCTCTCGGCGTCGCTGTACTCGCCGTTCGGCGTCTCGGGAATCGAGTCGCTCGGCGCCGAGCTTGCCGAAGAGATGACCGCGCTCACCGGCGCGCCACCCACGCATGTGGTCGTCACCCACGCCGGCGGCGGCAACACCACGGGCACGGCACGGGGCTTGAAGCGTGCGGGTGCTACGAGCACGCAGATCGTGAGCGCCTCGGTGGACCTCTCGGGCCTGCACATGGCGAGCGACACCGACTTCAACCGCAAGAGCTTCACCACCGGCCACACCGGCTTCGGCGTGCCCTTCGCCACGTGGCCGGACCGCGCCGATGTGCCCCGCAACGCCGCTCGCGCGCTGCGCTACATGGACCGCTACCTCACCGTGAGCCAGGGCGAGGTCTTCTACGTGACCGAGGCGCTGAGCAAGCTCGAAGGCCTCGAGCGCGGCCCGAGCGGCAACACCGCGATGGCGGCAGCGATGTCGCTGGCGCGCGACCTGCCGAGCGATGCCACCGTGGTGGTGCAGGAGACCGAGTACACCGGCGCGGGCAAGCACCACTGGAGCCAGCTTGCGTTCGCGCGCGCACAGGGCGTGGAGGTGCGTGCGGGGGACCCGGCCGAGAGCGTGCCCGGGAAATCGATCGTCATCCCCGAGCGTCCCGAGCAGATCCGCGCGAAGGAGAGCGACTTGGGGCGGATGCGCCGCTCCTACATCCGCAACGCGCTCGCGCACGCGCCCGAGGGATATGAGCCAACGCCGGAGGACGTCGTGTTCCTCGCCGAGGACACGAACTCCACGCCAGCGATCGTGGAGGAGATGATCGCGTTCACACGAGTCTGATCTCCACGCACGTCTTGCGTGCGAACGCTCTTCGGGCAGAGGCGTAAAGCGGGCACCGCAGACGCTCCGCAAGCTCGAGGAAGAGGGCGTCGTACACGCTCTGGAAGGCCGGAGTATCGCAGCGCATTCGCGAGCTCGATCGGCAGCGTCGTCGGAGCGGACAACACGACGTCCCCAGCCAGATGGTCCGCCAGCAGTTCGTCGGCGATCTCCACCAGATGCTCGGGAAGGGAGACAGTCACCTTGTAGACGGCCATAGTACCTCCTTTGGATACACCAATAGTTGTACTCGTGCAAGGCATGACAGGCATGGGCTTGAACAGCTGACCACGACCGCTATGCTTGCATCAGGCGTCCCGCAGACTGCATAACCGGGAGGAGCGCGCATGGCACGGGAGGACACGTTCCGCGAGGCGCGAAAGCATCTGGCGGCACTGAGCGATGCCGAGCTTGAGGCGCGCTTCTGGGAGCTTGCGCAGCGTTGCGTGAATCCCCTCGTGGAGCTCGCTCACACGCACACATCACCCTCCATCGAGCGCTCGGTGCTCATGCGCATGGGCATCGACTCGCCCACAGCCCAGACGGTGGTCGCCGAGTGCGAGACCCGCGCGTTGCTCGGCCACGGTGCGGGGCATGTCGTGTACCTGTGCATGCATGCGTGGGGCGTGGGCGCCCCCGACGCGGCGCGGCGTCTGGCACGCGGCGAGGGCTGGGATCTTGTGGCGGCGAGGTGGGGGACCCGATGAGCGCACGCGACCCGCTGCGCGAGCGGCCCGAGTTCGACGCGCCGCTCGACCCCGCCGAGAAACTCGATGTGGAGGCGCTGCTGACAGGCCTCGAGCACTACCGCCCGCGCCGCCGAGGCTGGACATGG
>JAJZRZ010000214.1 GCA_021850085.1 Actinomycetes bacterium
ATCGACATCCTTGACGGGTTACCGCTGTTCGCATCGCGCGTCATGGCAGCCGCTGCCGCTGAGGCGCATGCGGTCACGCGTGTCCTGCTCGGCGACCCTGAACCCTGAAGCAGGCACCCATCGCGCCATGCCGCGGCTCGTGCTACCGTCGCGAAGATGGATGACGATCGCCGATACGCCGCTACCTGCCCGAAGGGCGTCGAAGGCATGCTCGCCGCCGAGCTGCGCTCTTTCGGCGCGCGCTCCGTTCGCGAGACGCGTGCGGCCGTCACCTTCGAGGGCCCCCTCGACGTCGCGTACCGCGCGTGCCTGTGGTCCCGTCTCGCGAGCCGAGTCCTGCTCACGCTCGCCGAATTCCCGGCTGCAACGGCCGATGAGCTCTACGCGGGGATGCGCGCTTTGCCGTGGGAGGACCACGTGCCCGTCGACGGAACCCTCGCGATAGACGTGGTCGGCACCACGAGCGGGCTCACCCACACACGCTTCTCTGCTCAAAAGACCAAAGACGCCCTCGTGGACCGCATGCGCGAGCAGCACGACCGACGGCCTTCGGTGGACCTCCAAGCTCCCGACGTGCGGGTGAACGTGCGGCTGCACCGGGAACGGGCGACGGTCTCGATCGATCTCTCGGGCGCACCTTTGCACGAGCGAGGCTATCGGACGCAGGGGGAGCAGGCGGGAGCGCCGCTCAAAGAGAACCTGGCGGCGGCGGTGCTCGTCCGCGCGGGATGGCCGGAGGTCGCGGCGGCCGGCGGCACGCTCCTCGACCCGATGTGCGGCTCGGCCACGCTGCTGATCGAGGGCGCGATGATGGCCTCGGACCGTGCGCCGGGTCTGCTGCGTTCGCGATGGGGATTCACGGCCTGGCTCGGCCATACGCCAGCCATCTGGGACGGGTTGCTTCTCGAGGCTGACGAGCGTGCCGAATCGGGCCGCGAGACCGTGCCGCCCATCATCGGCTTCGATGCCGACCGGGCGGCCGTCACGCTGGCGCTGGGATGCGTGAAGCGGGCGGGCTTCGGCGGAGCCGTGCGCATCGAGCAGGGCGACCTTGCGGCCCTCGAGCGGCCGGCCGAGGCGGGAGCGAGCGGCCTGGTGGTGACGAACCCGCCGTACGGGGTGCGCCTTGGGGAGAGCGCCTCTCTGGCCGGGCTGTACGCGCAGCTCGGCGAGCGCCTCATCGTTGCTTTCGGAGGGTGGCAGGCGGCGGTGCTCACCGCCGACGAGTCGCTCGCCAAGGCGGTGGGCTTGCGCAGCTCGGCGGCGTACACGCTTTACAACGGCGCCATCGAGGCGAAGCTCTACCGCTTCGACGTGTCCCGCGACCGCGTGCGCGCCGAGGTGCGCAAGGCGCCCGAGGCGCGTTCGGCCGGTGCGCAGATGCTGGAGAACCGCCTCAGGAAGAACCTGCGGCACATCGGCAAGTGGGCGCGGCGTGAGGGCGTGACCTGCTACCGAGTATACGACGCCGACCTGCCCGAGTACGCGGTCGCCGTCGACCTTTACCAAGGAGCGCGAGCCGATGCGGGCAGGCGCTTCGCCCACGTGGCCGAGTACGCGCCTCCGGCAACCGTGGACCCCGGCGTCGCGCAGGCGCGTCTTGCCGAGGCGATCGAGGTCGTAGCCGAGGTGCTCGAGGTCCGCCGCGAGGACGTCGCGCTCAAGGTGCGCGCCCGGCAGCGGGGCAGCGCGCAGTACGAGAAGCAGGCCGACCGCAACGAGTTGGTGGAGGTGGCCGAGGGAGGCCTGCACTTCCTCGTGAACCTGCACGACCACCTCGACACAGGGCTCTTCCTGGACCACCGGCCGGTGCGCTCGATGATCCGGGAGATGGCCGATGGTGTGAGGTTCTGCAACCTCTTCGCATACACGGGCGCCGCTAGCGTGTACGCGGCCGCCGGCGGCGCCACCGCGGTGCACACCGTGGACCTCTCGGCGAACTACCTGGATTGGGCCGCTCGTAACCTTGCGCTCAACGGCTTCGAGGCTGGGACGGGCGGCATCAGATTGTTCCGCACGGATGCCATGCGCTGGCTTTCCGAGGAGCGGCGCCGCGTGGAGGGTGGATTCGCCGATCAGTACGGGCTGGTCTTCTGCGACCCGCCCACCTTCTCCACGAGCAGGGGGATGACGGCGCCGAGCTTCGACGTGCAGCGCGACCACGTCGCGCTCGTGGACGATGCCGCGGCGCTGCTCGCGCCCGGCGGCGTGCTCGTCTTCTCAACCAACCTGCGTACGTTCAAGATGGACTTCGACGCCCTCGCGCCGCTTCACATCGAGGACATCACCTCGGCCACGATCCCGCCCGACTTCGCGCGGACGCCCCGCATCCACCACTGCTTCCTGGTGCGCAGGGGGTGAAAGCCCGGCTCGGGCGGCTCAGCGCACGCCGAAGCCGCTGATACCCTCGGGCAGGCCCCACTCGACGCTGACGTGCTCGACGCTCGCGCTCGGTGGACCCACGTGCGCCCACGCCACCATCCGCTCCACCAGCGGTCTCGGACCCTCGAAGACAGCCTCCACCCCTTCGCCGGCATTCCTGACCCAGCCGTCCACGCCCACAGAGCGCGCCTCCTCGGCGATCGTCGCCCGGAAGAACACACCCTGTACGCGTCCGGCTATGCGCACATGCGCCCGCGCCCGATCGGCTCGCTGTCCCATTCCGCCTCCCCGTGTCGCCCTTCCCGTGAGACTACCCGTTTCTCCAGCAGCTGGAGCGCGTACCTCTAACGTTCGAGCGTCATCGGCGTGCTCTGCTCAAGCAGGCCCGAGTTGATGACCTG
>JAJZRZ010000215.1 GCA_021850085.1 Actinomycetes bacterium
GACGCGGGCAGCACGACGGCGAAGGCCACCACGGCGATGAGGAAGCGGAGTGACAGGAACGCGTAGAGCGGGTAGACCGAGACCGCGTCTTTCACCACGACGAAGGTGCTGCCCCACACGGCGGCCGTGGGCAAGCCGGTGGGAACGCGGTTCGCGGGCGGCGAAGCCGCGGTCAAAGGCAAGAAGCTGTGGCTCGCGTACGCAGGTCACTCGCGAGGCTCCGTCACGATTGACGATGGCGCGAAGGCCGCCCTATGCTTGGGCGGCAAGAGCCTGCTCCCGGCCGGAGTGACGAACGTGACCGGGAGCTTCATCGTCGGTGATGCGATCTCGGTCGAGGACCTCGGCGGCACCGTGGTCGCTCGCGGTCTTGCAGGCATGTCGGCTGACGACCTGCGCAGGGTACGCGGACTCAAGACGAGCGATATCGCCCGTGTGCTCGATTCGTGGAGCGGCGCCGAAGTGATCCACCGTGACCAGCTGGTCATACTGTAGGTTCGAGCGGAAGGACGGCTTGGAGATGTCGGAGGTCAGGGAAATCGCCGCCCGCGCTCGGCAGGCGGCCATCGCGCTCGCAAGCACGTCGACAGACCAGCGGAACCGCGCTCTGCTCGTCATGGCGCATTCGCTCGCCTCGCGACAGGAGGAGATCCTGGCCGCCAACGAGCAGGACATGAGCGACGCTCGCGCCCAAGGCACCGCGCCGGCTCTGTTGGACCGTCTGGAATTGAGCCCCCAGAGGCTGAAGGCGATCTCCGAGGCGCTCAAGAGCCTCTCGGTACTGCCTGATCCGATCGGAGAGGTCATCTCCGGCTCTCGGCTGGCAAACGGCATCTGGCTCCAGCAAGTGCGCGTGCCGATGGGTGTCGTCGCCATGATCTACGAGGCGCGCCCGAACGTCACGGCCGATGCCGCGGCCCTGTGCGTGAAGACCGGCAACGCGGTGATCCTGCGAGGCGGCTCCCTGGCGGTCAACTCGAACCTCGCCATCACCCGCGTCCTCGCGAGCGCAGCCGCCAACGCCGGGCTGCCAGAGGCGTGTATCCAGTCGGTCTCGTCGACGGACCGGGAGGCTGCCGAGGAGCTGATGGGGCTGCACGGGATGATCGACGTGCTGATACCGCGTGGAGGCGCGGGGCTGATAAGGAGCGTCGTTGACAACGCGAGGGTGCCGGTCATCGAGACTGGCGTGGGCAACTGCCACGTGTACGTGCACGAGAAGGCCGACCCGCAGATGGCCAAGCGAATCGTCATCAACGCGAAGTGCCAGCGTCCCGGCGTGTGCAATGCGGCCGAGTCGCTGCTCGTCGATGAAGCGGTCCACGAGTCCGTGTTGCCGCCGATCCTCAAGGCTCTCGAAGAGCAGGGTGTCACGATCCATGCCGACGACAAGACCCGCGCGCTCGGTGCAGTGATGCGCGTGAACCCGGCGACCGAGGAAGACTGGGCGACGGAGTACCTCGACCTGAAGATATCGGTCAAGGTGGTCAGCGGCTTGGACGAGGCGATACACCACGTCAACACCTACGGCACGAAGCACAGCGAGGCCATCGTCACGGAGGACTACTCGGCTGCGGTGCGGTTCCTGAACGAGGTGGATGCCGCGGCCGTTTACGTGAACGCCTCCACCCGCTTCACTGATGGCGGCGAGTTCGGCCTCGGCGCCGAGATAGGCATCTCCACGCAGAAGCTGCACGCGCGGGGCCCGATGGGGCTCACTGCGCTCACCACCACCAAGTACGTTGCGATGGGAAGCGGTCAGATACGCGAGTGAGGAAGCGACTTCGACTCGGCATCATGGGCGGCACTTTCGACCCGGTCCACTACGGTCACCTGGTCGCCGCCGAAGAAGCGCTCGTCCAGTTCAACTTGGACCGGGTGGTGTTCATGCCCACCGGCGAGCCCGCGCGTAAGACCCACCGTGTCGTCTCATCGGCCGAACACCGCTATCTGATGACGGTCATCGCCACGGCCAGCAATCCGGATTTCGCGGTGAGCAGGATGGAGGTCGACCGCCCCGGGGTGACCTACACCGTGGACACGATGTGCGAGCTTCGCTCGATCCACGGCCCTCAGGCTGAGCTGTTCTTCATCACGGGCGCGGACGCGATCCTCGATATCCTGACTTGGAAGGACTCCGATCGTCTTGCCGACGTGTGCACACTGATCGCCGCCACAAGGCCCGGGTACGATCTGGCACGCTTCGATCAGCAGCCCGGTGCGGAGGGCCTGAGAGTGGAGATGATGGAGGTGCCCGCGCTCGCGATCTCCTCGACCGACATCCGCGGGCGCGTCGCGGACCGCCGTCCGGTTCGGTATCTGCTCCCTGAGGCGGTTGCCATGTATGCGCACAAGAATCGCCTGTACGGGAGGGAAACGTAAGTGGCCGTCCCCTACGAACAGGCGCGCCGTGCGGTGGCCGAGCGTCTCACCTCGGGCGCATTTGAACATTCCGAGCGGGTGGCAGCCTCCGCCTTGTCGCTTGCTGCGCTCTACGGCGTGGACGAGCAGGAGGCTGCGTTGGCGGGATTGCTGCATGACTGGCATCGCGAAACGCCTCACGACGTGCTCGTCGCGCGTGCACGCGATCTCGGGATCGAGGTCACGGACGTTGACATTGCCGTTCCGTACCTGCTGCATGGCCCCGTAGCCGAGGCCGACCTCGCCGAGCGCTTCCCAGGCTTGGCCGTATCGGTGCTTCGCGCGGTCGGCTCCCACACCTACGGCGCGCCGGAGTTGTCGGCTCTGGGCATGGTGCTCTTCCTCGCGGACG
>JAJZRZ010000216.1 GCA_021850085.1 Actinomycetes bacterium
GCTTCTCTCGGGCGCGCGCACGGCATCGCGCTCGCGAACGGGACGCTCGCCCTAGAACTCGGACTCCGCGCCTTCGGGATCGGACCTGGCGACGAGGTCATCGTGCCGGCACGCACCTTCATCGCCACCGCCAGCGCAGTGGTCGCGGTCGGGGCCGTACCCGTGGTGGCCGACATCGACACGCTCACCGGCGCGCTCACCGCCGAGTCGGTGCGGGTCGCTCTCACCCCGCGCACCCGAGCGGTCATCCCCGTGCATCTCGGTGGTTGGCCCGTGGAGATGCCTCAGCTGCTCGATCTCGCCGCCGAGCGCGGCCTTGTGGTGCTGGAGGACTGCGCGCAAGCGCACGGCGCGGTCCGCGACGGCGTCCCGGTGGGTGCGGGTCAACGGCTCACCGGCCGGTCGCGCGCATGCCACGCGGCGGCGTTCTCCTTCTGCCAGGACAAGATCGTGTCCTCCGGCGAAGGGGGGCTGCTGGTGATCGATGATGACGAGGCGTTCGAGCGAGCCTGGAGCTACAAGGACCACGGCAAGGCCCTTGCGGTCCTCGCCGCGCCACCGCAGCCGCCGGGATGTGGGAGCTGCTTCGGCTGGCACGTCGAACGCTTCGGCAGTAACTGGAGGATGCCCGAGACCGCGGCCGTCTTGGTGGAGCGCGGCTTGGAGCGGCTTCCGGAGTACGTGGCGGGGCGCCGGCGCAACGCAGCGCGGCTGGCCGCCGGCCTCGCCGGTGTCGCGGGCCTCGCCTTCCCCGAGCCCGAGGTCGGCGTGCTGCCCTCGTACTACCGGTTCTACGCCTTCCTGCAGCTCGACGAGCTCGCGCAGGGGTGGACGCGCGACCGGGTGGCCGCGGCGATCGCCGCCGAAGGCGTTCCGTGCAGTTACGGGACGTGTGCCGAGATCTACCGCGAAACGGCGTTCCGCTACGCGGGACTCGCACCCGCACGCAGGCTGCCGGGCGCGGCTGAGGCGCACGAGCGCTCGCTCGCGTTCCTCGTGCACCCGACGCTCGAGGAGGGCGACATGGATGACACCGCCGAAGCCGTCAGGCGCGTCTTGGGAAAGGCGGTCCGATGACGACCGAATCGCTCCTCACGCGCGCGCGGGCCACGGGTAAGCTCTGGAATTCCGCGCTGGTGGTGATCGATCTGGGTGTCGTGGCTGTGGCCACGTACCTCGCATACCTCGCGCGCTTCGATGGCCCGCCCCCGGAGCCCTTCGCGCGCTGGCTAGCACCGCTGCTCGGGCTCTCGGCGGTGCTGTACATGGGGCTGTTCATGCGCTTCGGCCTGTACCGCCTCATCTTGCGCTACGTCGGTGTTGACACGCTCCTGCGTCTGCTCGGCTCGGTGGTGCTCGTCATCGGGGTGCTGCTCACGATCGATTTCATGATGCCGGTGAGCGACGGCATGCGCCCCGTTCCCATCAGCGTGCTGTTCATCCAGGCGGTGCTCGTCTTTCTCGGCGCCTCGGCCGCGCGCCTCGCGGCGCGCGTGCTGCTGTACCTGCGCGTGCTGGGTGCGACCGAGGGGCGCCGTGTCCTGGTGATCGGTGCGGGGAGCGCCGGCTCGCTCCTGCTCCGCGAGATCCAGTCGCGCCCTGACCTGGGGCTCAAGGTCGTGGGCTTTCTGGACGACGACCCGGCGTTGCGCGGACGCACCATCGGCGGCGTGCCGGTGGTGGGCTCGAGCACCGACCTGAGCGAGACGGTGCGCCGGCTCGGCGTGCAGGAGATCGTCGTCGCCCTCCCGTCAGCGCCGCACGAGAAGGTTCGTGCGCTCCTCAACGCGGCGGCCGATGCCGACGTGCAGACGCGTGTGATGCCGGCCATCGTCATCGGCAAGGGCTCGGTCAGCCTTCGCGACCTGCGAGCGGTCGACGTGGAGGACATCCTTGGACGGGAGCCCACACCCATCGACGTGGCGCAGGTGCGGGAGACCGTCGCCGGCAAGGTGGTCGCTGTGACCGGCGCGGCCGGCTCCATCGGCGCCGAGTTGTGCAGGCAGATACTCGCGCTCGGGCCGGACAGGCTGCTGCTCATGGACGTGGACGAGACGCGCCTTTACGAGCTGTGGCTCGAGCTCGAAAGACACACGCCCGGGGTGGCCGTGATGTCGATCTGCGACATCCGCGATACGCGCCGGCTCGATCGAGTCTTCGACGAGCATCGCCCGCAGATCGTGCTCCACGCGGCCGCGTACAAGCACGTCCCTCTCATGGAGATCGAGTCCGCCGAGGCCATCAGGACCAACGTGCTTGGAACGCGCAACGTCGTCGAAGCGTGCGAACGGCACGCGGTCTCACGGTTCGTTCTGATCTCGACAGACAAGGCCGTGGCACCGGTTAACGTGATGGGGCTTTCGAAGAACCTCGCGGAGCGCGTGATGCTCGACGCAAGCCGCCGCGGGCTCAACGCGGTGGCGGTGCGCTTCGGCAACGTTCTGGGAAGCCGGGGCTCAGTGGTGCCGATCTTCGAGGAGCAGCTCCGTCACGGCGGCCCGCTCACCGTCACCCACCCGGACGTGACCCGCTACTTCATGACCATACCCGAGGCTGCACGCCTCGTGTTGCAGGCGCAGGCCATCGCGACTCCCGGCGACATCTTCGTCCTCGAGATGGGCGAGCCGGTGAGGATCGCCGAGCTCGCTCGCAAGATGATCGCGCTCTCCGGCGTTCCGGCCGACATCACCTTCACCGGTCTGCGGCCCGGGGAGAAGCTGCACGAGGAACTGGTCGCGGGCTCTGAAGGCCTGCTC
>JAJZRZ010000217.1 GCA_021850085.1 Actinomycetes bacterium
CCCCATGTGGGGGAAGGTCACGAGCCGTTCGCTCATGGGTTCACGTCTTTCAGCTGCTCGCGCCGGCGCCGCTCGCGCACGACGTCCACGAAACTCTCGAGCCGGGTTCGAACGCCCGCCTCACCGAAAAGCTCATCCAGGACGAGCGTCGTCATCGGGATGCCGGTTACGCGCCGAGAGCAGAACTCGCTCATCAGCGAATCGGGACCGCACGGGAAGGTCACGACGAAGACGATCCCGTCCACCAGCCCTCGGTAGAGATCCACCGCACCCAGCAGCTCCTTGTTGTAGCGCCACTTCATCGTCGGCGAGATCGCGGAGGCGGTCCGGCGTGCCGCGGCTTTATCCACCTCATCCGAAGTGAACACCTCGACGTCCAGCGCGCGCAGGTAGGCGAGGATCGGCTCGCCGATGAGCCTGTCGGAAAGGTTGTACGAGTGCCCCACGACCAGCACGCGAAGCTCGCCCTGTCGCGGCGCTTCGGCGACGGATTGTTGGAGACGGGCGAGTTCGACCTCGTGCGCGTGGTGCGCCGTCACCGCATGTGCGTGCGCCCTTCGAGCGACGCCGGCGCGTACGCCGAGCGACCGTGCCATGGCGATCATGGATCGGCGTTCGTCGACACCGCGGTGCACGTCGACGTTGTACGTGATCAGCGACAGATCCGGCAGCGTGTTGCGCACGATGTCATAGGTGGCCATGAACTTCACGCACAGCTGCTCGCCACGTTCGTACGATTCGTGTCTCGGCACGAACAGCACGTCGCAGCGGCCGGTGAGCGCGTCCGCATGCCCGAGGAACACCTTCATCGACAGACACGACTCGTCCACGGCGAGCGCCACGCCGCGCTCCAGGATGCGGCGGTTCGTGGGGGGGCTCACCACCGTGCCGAACCCGCATTCGTGCAGAAAGGTGGTCCACAGCACATGATACTTGTGGTAGAGCAGGGCTCTTGGCAGGCCCACACGCAGCACGGCGCACTCCTTGATCGGAAGCGTTGCACCAGTGTACCCCGTGCGCGCACGGGCATCAGATGGACACACCCGCCTGGGAGGCGGCTGGTGACACGTGTGCGACACTGTCACTGCACGTACCGGGGAGGAGACAGGGTGCTGCGCTTCATCGTGTTCTGGTGCGGGGCCTGTCTGATGGGGCTCGAAATGGTTGCGGCGCGCGTTCTCGCGCCGTACCTCGGCAACTCCATCCACGTGTGGGGCGCCGTGATCTCGGTGGTGATGGTCGCGCTCTCCATCGGATACGCCCTCGGCGGACAGCTCGCCGATCGATTCGGGGCCGCGCGCTCCCTGCCGCCGGTTATCGCCGCGGCCGGCGTCTTCACGACGCTGGTCCCGCTGGTGGCCGAGGCGGTGCTGCCGTTCGTGGCCGACCTCGGGTCCCGGATGGGCTCGCTTGCGGCCGCGGCAGGGATCTACTTCGTGCCCGCGCTCCTGCTCGCGATGGTCTCCCCCTTGGGCGTGCGGCTAGCGGCAAGCGGAGGCATGGCCCGCCTAGGACGTTCGGCGGGCAACCTGTATGCGATTTCAACCGCCGGCAGCATCGCAGGCACGCTGGCGACGTCGTTTTGGCTCGTGCCGCTCCTGTCGCTTGAGCCGCTCGTGGTCTGGACCGGCGTGGCGCTGCTCGCCACAGCGCTGCTGGCCTTGCGGCTTTCGCCCGAGGCGTTGCTCGAGGGCGCCACGCCCCACCCGCTCGCCATGCGCTTCGCGCGGGTGACCGTCCCGGCCACCCTGGTGCTCGTGGCGTCCGGAGGTATCGTGGCCGCGACCGTGCTGACGATCGTGGCGCCCGTGCCCGCGACGAACGAGCTCGGCGAGACGATCCTGTTCCAGGCCGACACGCAATACCACCGCATCACCGTGACCGAGGGCGACGGCGCGCGACACCTGCGCTTCGACCACAGCAACCAATCGGCGATCGACCTCGGCGACCCATACTTGAGCCGCATCCGATACCCGGACTACATGCACCTGGCTATGGCGATAAGGCCCGACGCCAACCGGGTGCTCGTGCTCGGTCTGGGCGGAGGCGCGGTCACCAAGCGCTTCTGGCGCGACTACAAGGATGTGAGCGTGGACAGCGTCGAGATCGATCCTGTCGTGGTCGATGTGGCGCGCACGTACTTCTGGCTGCCTGAGGACGAACGCAGCCGGGTCTTCGTGGAGGACGCGCGCCGCTACGTGCAACGGACGGACGAGATCTACGACATCGTCATCGTTGATGCCTACTACTCAGATTCTCTCCCCTTCCATCTCACGACTCAGGAGTTCCTGGCCGAGGTCAAGGCGGTCCTGGCACCCGACGGGGTGCTGGCCTACAACGTCATCTCGGCTCCGGAGGGGTACCGAAGCAAGCTGTTCCGCAGCATGTACCGCACCGCGAACACGGTGTGGGACCGCCTGTGGGTCTTCCCGATCGGCTTGGCCAAAGACGGCAACACCGAGAGCAACCGCAACATCATCGTCCTTGCAACCGACTCGAAGCTGACCGAAACCCAACTGAGATCTCGCATCGCCTCGCGTGTGGACGGCATCGTCACGATCGACGGATTCGAGGGGATGGCCGACGACCTCCACCTCGACCCGGTAGCCGTGGCAGACGTACCGTTGCTCACCGACGATCACGCCCCCACCGACTCGCTCATCCGCGTGCAGTGAGCTGCCCGTCCGCTGCAAAGATCAACATATACAACATGGCGCAGGTGCGGAATGGCCACAGCCAAACCTGTTGCC
>JAJZRZ010000218.1 GCA_021850085.1 Actinomycetes bacterium
CCCCCGAGGAATGCAACCATGTGGTCTTCGAGCGCACGGGCACGTTTCCGAGCGGGATCCGAGCGTCCCTCGGCATCGCGTCCAACTTCCGCGACTGCTACCGGTTCCTGAACTTCCTCGAGGACTTCTTGGATGTCCCAGCGCAGGACGTGGCCGGCTCGCTGTATCAGAAGTGAGGTGCCCCCCCACAAATGAGACAGGTCCGAGAGCTTTGAGCCTCGGACCTGCGTATTTGTTGGTCGCGGGGGCCGGATTCGAACCGACGACCTTCGGGTTATGAGCCCGACGAGCTACCAGACTGCTCCACCCCGCAATGTGCGATAGCCGCCTTGCGGCGGAACGATAGGTTACTACGGTCGCACCGGCAGTGCAACCGCTTCTTCGCAACCGCGACCCCACCGCGCGTGTGCAACGCCACCCCGAACACGCCCCACGCGAGCCCCACCTTGAGCTTTGACGAGCCCTCCACTGGCTTGCGCACCCCGCGAACGCTACAGTCTTACCCGACCAGATCCGTGGTTGAATGCACGCGTTCTACGGCGATCCACACACAAGGAGGTCCCGCAGTGGACGATCGCGAACTCGTCGAGCGGGCGAAGGACGATCCTGAGGCCTACGCTGTCCTGTTCGATCGTTACTACCCCGTGGTGCTGAACTACGTGGCCCGGCGGACGAACGATGTGGCACTGGCTCACGACATCACGTCGGAGGCCTTCTACAAAGCGTTCAAGAACATCCGCAGATTCCAATGGCGCGGTCTACCTTTCTCGGCGTGGCTGTACCGCATCGCGTCCAACGAGATCGCGGCGTACTACCGGGGCGCGTCTCGCCTCGAGTCACTAGAAGTCCTAGCCGAACAGCGAGGCTTCGATCCCGCCTCCGAAGACGACCTCGAAGCTGAGATCATCAGGGCGCAGGAGGCCCTAGCCCGGCATGCGCTGTACCAGTCGTGCATAGCCGCCATGTGCGAGCTGCCGCTCAAGTACCAGGAGGTCATCGCCTTGCGGTTCTTCGAAGAAAAGCCGCTGGCGGAGATCAGCCAGATACTCGGACGATCGCAGGGAACGGTGAAGTCGCAGCTTCACAGAGGATTGCGGCGGCTGCAGGTGACAGCCCCAGACTTCTTTCGAGACGAACGCAACCTTCCGCGGACCGACGCGTTGAGCGTGCAGGAGGACTGAGTCAGATGGAGCCGAGAGACATGGACCGGAAGCACAACGATAACCGTGTTCGAGTCCCCGATGTGCAGCTGCCCGCCCGGGAAGCGCGGTTGCGCAGGGGAATCATGGCTCTGGCGCGACAGTCCCACGCCCATCGTAGCCCAAGGGAGGTTTTCGCCATGAAACCGCGTCTCAAGATCGCGGCATCCCTCGTTGCGGCCATCGCCGTTGCGGGTTCGGTCGCCGCATTCATGGTGGCTGGTCCGGCAGCGGGCCTGGCCACCGCCGTCGCCACATTCGAGGTGAACCCCGCATTCAGCATCACAGTCGACGCCGACCGCGAAGTGGTCGATGTCATCACGCACAATGAGGACGCCAAGGCGCTCCTCAAGGGCTTGGATCTCGAAGGCGCTCCTCTTCAGGAAGCCGTCGCCGTGATCACCGTCAAGCTCACTGAGGCCGGTTACGTCGTACCGGATAACGAGATCGCGGTCGTTGTGCATCCGACTGGCGACGGCACCGACGACAACGTGGCCGATGTAGCCGCTGGCCTCGAGAGCTGGCTCCGTGACACTACCGGCCAAGGTATCGCGGTGGTCGTCGTCACGCTGAGCGCCGAGGACTTCACGTACCTCGAGGACAACGGTCTGCTGCCCGGCGACTACGCGAACATCGTGGCCGACACTGGAACGATCGAACTCATCCGTCGGCTTGTCGCGATGAACGAAGCCTTCGGCAACGACGGCGAGCTCACCGCTGACAAGTTCGGCACGATCGTCGAAGCGGCGAACGAGATGGTCGAGGTCGGAATCACTCAGGATGCCGCCTTCCGCCTGATCGAGGCGGCCGTTGCCGCGGGTTTCGATCTTGAGAACATCTCCGAGCTCGCCGACGTCTACGAGGAGCTGGCCGACATCGGTCTGTCGGGTGCCGGCGCCTTGGGACTCATGGAGCGTGCGATCGCCGCTGGTCTCGGTACGGACGACTTGTGGGACATGGCCGACCTGCACCTCGAGCTCCGTGAGCGCGGGATGTCGTTCGAGGACGCCCTGGCGCTGATCTATGGACAGATCGCAGCGGGCTGGAGCGCGGACGCCGTGGATGAGTATGCCGACATCTTCGAGGCGATGATGGCAGGCGAGTCTGAGATCGATGACGAAGATTTCGACGATGACGATGAGGATGACGACGTCGACGATGACGAGGGCGACGACGCGGGTTCTGACTACTAGCATCCCTCGCTAGCGGCCAAAACCGGTGGCGGTTATCCGCCGCCGGTTTTGGCGCGTCCAAATGCACCTCCGCTCATCCCTGCGGAGTCTCTCTCCGTGCCATTCACACCGCCTAATCCGCCGCTTGGCGGATTTATGGCGTCATTTTGTCTGTTTACCCTTTTCCAGTCCTACCCATTTCCGATAGACAGAACAGGCAAACACGAGAGACGGAGAGTCCTGTGACCCTGCCACCCCGGCGGATCCTACACGCCGCGCTGGCGATGGTCGCGCTCGCAGGAGCGGGCGTGGCTGTCGCGCTCGCGTTGGGCGACGCGCCCGCGGACTCCGCCGGCTTCGATCCCGCCC
>JAJZRZ010000219.1 GCA_021850085.1 Actinomycetes bacterium
TCCGATCTAGCGGACCATCGTACCGCTCAACTCATGCAGCAACTATGCCGAAACAGAGCCGTAAGGAGACAGCCGTCACAATCTACGGCCGTACGGCTTCGATGCCGAGGGGATGCCATGTCGCCGATCAGTTCCACGGCAAGCGCTGACGAGGGGTTCTCGCTGACAGAGCTCTTGGCCGTGATGCTGATCATCGCGGTCCTGCTCGTCATCGCGGTCGCTTCGTACGTTCCCGCATCCGCTGCCGCACACGCGGCGGCCTGCAAGCACAATCAGCGTGTCCTTGAGAGGGGAGTCGTCGTGCTGGAGTCCTCCGCGGACGAACCGCCCCCGACGCACCTCGCCGACCTCGCACCCTACGTCACCGACTTCACTGAGGTTTCCCGATGCCCCCTGGACGGCACGGCACTGACGCTCGACCCTGCCACGCTGGTCGTCACTTGTCCCAACCACCCCTAGCCGATCGACCGAAAGGAGGCCTCGTGTGAAGTACTCGCAGTTCGAGATCCTCGCCTTCGTCTTTGGTGCGCTTGCCATCGTAACGAGCGTTTTCGTGTCGCCCGGCGTCTCGCCGCCGGCCGCCGAGGTGGTCGCCCAGATGCTGCTGATCATCGTGCTGGGAGCAGCTTTGCACTGGGGCCGCAACGGGGGCTTCATCGCAGCCCTTCTGGCGATCACCGTGTACGTCGTCATGCGCCTCCCGCTGCTGGAGTCGCAGGGCCTTTCCGCGGACCTCATCACTATGCTGGCGTCGCGATCGCTCACCTACGCGGTGGTTGGGGTGATCGGCGGCGAGCTCGCCGCGCGAATCAAGTATATTTTCGCCAAGCTGGAGAATGACTCGCTGGTGGACGGCGTGACGGGTGTCTACAGCCCGCGGTTCGCCGCCGAGGCCATCGTCTCCGGAGTCGGCCAGTGGGAGCGCTACCAGACCGAGTTCTCCGTGGTGAGGATGGCGGTGGACGCCGGCTTCTACTCGGCATTCAGGCAGGGCCGCTACCGACAGGTGATGAGACAGGTCGCCGGGCACATTCGCAACGACATCCGGATGGTGGACGATCTGGCCTTCGCAGCCCCCGGCACCTTTCTCGTGCTGTTGCCGCGAACACCGCTTGCCGGCGCCGGGGTGGTCTCAGACAGGCTCGCTGCCGGGGTGGGATCGCTGCTCGGACTCCACTCCGATGCGCTGTCGGTGAGCATCCTGGCGGCCTCGTGCTCCAGCATCGAGCTCCGGGCGCTGGCCGAGTCGCTCCACCCATCGGATGAGGCGGTGCATCTGAGAGACTCGGCGGAACGAGACCGCGTCGCGGGCGGGTCTGCCGCCGAGCCAGGTCACGAACCGACGGCGTAGATCTCCTCCGGGCGCAGGACTCGAATCCCCGCGTCCCGCAGCGCAGCCGTGGCGGCCTGCGCGTCCTCCACACGCTCGGGGCCGACCTCGACGTGGACTTCGACGTGGTCCATGCTCCCCCCGCCTCAACAGCACCAGCCGCCTGGACGTCCTGCTCCGCGAGACCCTAAAGACCGTCCACGCGCGGGGCCGTACCCGCTTCGTCGAATCTGCGACGGTAAGCTGGCACGTTGTCGTACGCGCGCGCGAGAAACCTGTTCAGGCGCCGAAGCTTCCGTGCTACGGGATTGTGGTTGTGGTCGTGGGCGTGGACGGAGGCGTGCCGGTGCCGACGCGGACGACCTCCTCGACCGGCCGGTACACCGACTTGAATGTGTCGGTGCGGACTGCGACCCCCGCGCGCTTCACGTGCCTCACGACGACAACGGTCCTACCGCTGACACCACGTTCATCCACGACCCGGCTTCCCGCAGGCAGCAACGGGTCTGGCACCTCCCTGACCGGGGGGTCCTTCACGTCGGTCCATGGACCCGTCTCATACGTGATCTCGTATCCGGCGCTCGTGCCGTACAGCGATATCGTGACAGTGGAGTTCGTATACCCAGTGGCGACGAGGACCCAGTTCGGTGTGTCGTTCTTGAACTTGAGGTCGGGGGCCCCCCAGGAGACGGATGCGTCACGGCCCGTGGGATAGCTGCTGATGTACTGGGAATGGTTCCTGCGCTCGATGACGGGCAGGCCCGAGAAGAACACGGTGTTGAAGATGGTGGTCCCGACCTGGCAGATGCCGCCGCCGAGTTGCGGTACGAGCTTGCCGTTGACGATCGCGTTGGCTTCCTGATATCCCTTTTCGGCTGTGCGCGGGCCGATGCTGTCGTTGAAGCTGAACGTGCCTCCGGGTGGGATGAGCGTTCCGTCGAGCGCGTCCGCCAGCGTGTGGATGTTGTTCACTCGCGGCCTGTTGGATGCGGCGTACTCGGTCGTGAAGGTCGACAGTCGCTCCACGATGCCCATGGACTGCGCTTCGGCGGTCGTGATCTCGGGCTCGACACGCCGCATGGTCAACTCGGCGCGACGCTCTCCGGCGCCAGTGAGAACACTGCTGAGGCGCAACGCGAGATCGTCCGCATCGGCCTGCAGACCGTCTTCCGCGGGCACGATCGTGACACTGCCACCTGAGACCTTGAAGCTTGCGTCCCGGGCGGGCCGGCCGACCTGGGCGACCATCGGGAGCACACTGGCCGAGACATCCTCGGCCGCGATGTACGCCTCCAGGACGGGAGACTCGACCCCCTCCGCGCGACGGAAGCCGATCCAGTCACCGATCGTCTCCGGTGCAACTTCCCACTGTTCGTCCGCGTAGTACAGCACGCCGCCAAACGACACC